>JACPZO010000098.1 GCA_016195465.1 Nitrospirota bacterium | reverse complement strand
GACCGGGCTCATGGATCCGCCGATCCTTGTCCGGCCCGCGAAGGGGCAGGTGGACGACCTGCTGAACGAGGTCCGCAAGCGCGCGGAGCGGGGCGAGCGGGTCCTCGTCACGACGCTGACGAAGAAGACGGCCGAGAACCTTACGGGCTACTTCGCCGATCTGGGCGTCCGGGTGCGGTATCTTCACTCCGATATCGACACGCTGGAACGGATGGAGATCCTCCGCGAGCTTCGCCTCGGATCGTTCGACGTCCTCGTCGGGATCAACCTCCTGCGCGAGGGGCTCGACCTTCCGGAAGTCTCCCTGGTGGCGATTCTCGACGCCGACAAGGAAGGGTTCCTACGGTCCGAGCGGTCGCTCATCCAGACGTCCGGGCGCGCGGCCCGGAACGTGAACGGGGAAGTGATTTTCTACGCCGACACGATGACCGGGTCGATGCGGGCGGCCATCGACGAGACGGAGCGGCGGCGGGCGATCCAGGCGGCGTACAACGCGGCGAACGGGATCACGCCGGAAACGATCCGTAAGGGGATTCCTTCGGCACTGCGGGCCATCTCGGAGGCCGACTACGTCACCGTGTCCGTGCCGGAGGAGGCGGGCGCGGCGGAGGCGCGCGAGAGGTACGTTCCCGCCGACGAGATCCCGGCCCTCATCCGGTCGCTCTCGAAGGAGATGCGGAAGGCGGCGCAGAATCTCGACTTCGAACGCGCGGGGATACTGCGAGACCGGATCCGCGAGCTCCGCGGCCAGGAGCTTGCGTTTGGATTACTCATAGATCGGTAATATAGTCTACACATTGGCGCAACTGTGCTATACTGTTCAGCATGCAACGCGACGGCCGCACGCTGGATCACGCGACGCTGGAGACGATCCGCAAGATGGCGGTGGAGCGGGTACGGGAGGGTGAGGCGCCGAGCGCGGTGATTGCCTCCTACGGGTTCTGCCGCACCACGATCTACAAGTGGCTGTCCCAGGCCTCGGGCCGTGGCAAGGGGCTCAAGGCTCTCACGGCACGCAAGGCGACGGGAAGGCCGCGCACGCTCAGCCTTGCGCAGGAGCGGCAGGTCTTTCGCTGGATCAACGGCAAGAACCCGATGCAATACGGGTTCGACTTCGGGTTGTGGACGCGGCAGATTGTGCGCGAACTGGTGGAAATGAAATTCGGCGCCGTACTGAGCCTCGCCTCGGTCGGCGCGCTGCTCGCGCGGCAGGGACTCACGCCGCAAAAGCCCCTGCAGCGCGCCTATCAGCGCGACCCGGAGGCGATCGAACGCTGGCAACGCGAGACCTATCCGGCCATTGCCGCCCAAGCCAAGCGCAGGGGTGCCCAGATCCACTTCTGGGACGAATCGGGCTTTCGCGCCGACAGCGTGCAGGGCAAGACTTGGGCACCCATCGGCCAGACGCCGGTGGTGAAGGTGCCCGGGCAGCGCCAGAGCATCAGTGCGGCCTCGGCGGGCTCGTCCAAGGGCGCATTCTGGTTTGCCACGTACCAAGGAGCGCTCAACGGCGAGCGGTTCGTGGAACTGCTCAAGAAGCTGATGCGAGGCCGCAAGAAGCCGCTGCACCTGGTGCTGGACGGCTTGCCGGCGCACAAGAAGAAGGTCGTGAAAACCTATGTTGCCTCTACCCAAGGCCGGCTGACTTTGCACTTCTTGCCCGGTTATGCGCCCGATTTGAATCCGGACGAATTGGTGTGGAGCCATGCCAAGCGCACGGGCAATGCGCGCAGGCCACTGCAAAAGGGCGAGAAGCTGGAGCAGCGCGTGGCCGCGTAGCTCATCGAAATAGGCAATAACCCCAAGCTGGTGCGCTCGTTCTTCAAGCATCCGAGTGTCGCCTATATTGCTGACTTATGAGTAAGGGAGTAAGGGTTCTCGCCGTCATTCTCCGGCAAAGGGGGACGCCTGGATGGAGAAGGCCCTCAAGGTTCTCAACGGGCTCGAGCGGAAAGGAGTGATCGAGAGGTACGCGATCGGAGGGAGCATTGCCGTCCTCTTCTACGCCGAGCCCGTTCTGACCTACGACCTGGATGTTTTCGTTTTCCTTCCCGAGACCCAAAGCGGCCTTCTTTCGCTCTCGCCGCTCTATGAGTTCCTTCGGGAAAAGGGATACAATCCCAAAAGGGAGCACGTGGTCATCGAGGGAGTGCCGGTCCAATTCATCCCGGCGTATAATGATCTTGTGGAGGAGGCCGTTGCGGAGGCCCGGGAGACCAAGTTGGGCCGGACCCGGACCCGCGTGATCCGGGTCGAGCACCTGCTGGCGATCCTCCTCCAGACGGGGCGGCCGAAAGACTACGCGCGGATGGTTCATCTGCTCGATGAGTCGAAGATCGACAGGGCCGACTTGTCGGACATCTTAGGTCGGCACGGCTTGCGCGGAAAATGGAGCGAGTTTCGGAGAAGATTCCATGGCACGTAAGCGGGGGACAAGCGGGCAGGCTGTCGAAGAGGTTTTCCGCGCGAAGGGGCGCAGGCGGCAAGATCTGGCGCGGCTCCCGTTTGAAGCGAAGATCCGAATTCTCGTCGAGTTACAGAAGATGGCGAGCAGTGTCCGCGCGGCCGCGGGGGCGGCCCGGCGGCGTCCGTGGAACGCGCAGTAGGACAGGTGCGCTTGCGGTGTGTCTTGTGCCGTTCGGGAGCCGCGTGTTTCAGGATGCCTGAGTTGGCCCCATGAATTGCCCGGCACGACTCCCGCTTGAATCCAAGTCGGCAGATTCAAAATGGGACGCGCCGCTTCGACTGGCTATCGCCGTGGAGGGCGGGATGAACCGTGAAGGTTTCGATGGGATTGTTTGCGAGATACTTACGAAACACGGGAAGCCGATGGAAATGGGGCGTCTTTACGAGAAGGCAATGGCGCTCAAGGGACATCGAAGGATGCGGCACCCCGCAGGGGAACACGACTTCCTTGAGTGGATGAAGGCGGAGACCTCTCCGTATGGTATGTCCGAATCGCCGAGCTTCAAGCTAAGGTTTCGCACGTATGGTCCGCCACGGTCCGGCAATGGGGCCAGGTACGTTGCGGCGGCGTTCAAGGTTCTTGCTTCAGCTTCAGGCTACATCGACACGCGGGAAATCTGTCGGAGGGCAATTGAGGCGGGCTTGATTGACAAAGGCTGGACAAGAAACCCAGAGCTGACGCTGTACTATTTCATGCGTGAGTGCGTTGAGCCCGGCGGCAGGCTGTCGAACCGGCACGTATTTTCCCATACCGGGCGATGGATGGTAGCGTTACGGGGGACATCTGAAGTGCTCCGTCGGCTGCGACCGCGGAGACAGGAGGCCGAGGAGCGTGGCACGACGAGCATGCATGAAGCAAATCTCGAAGCGATTCTTGTCGAGAATGTTGAGCAGATTGAGAAGGGACTGAAGCTGGTTCGAAGGCAACATCCGGCTCCGCCCGTCGGTAGAATCGATCTCTTGTGCAAGGACCGCCGAGGGGACTTGGTTGTCATTGAATTGAAGAGGTTTGGAGCGAGGGATGATTCGATCATCGATCAGGTTTCGAGATATATGGGATGGGTTAAGAGGCATATGGCAATAGCAAACCAGAGGGTTCGAGGCATTATTGTCGTGGGGAGCGCCGATGAAAGGCTCAAGTATGCGGTTGCGGCGCATCCGCACATCGAGGTCAGAACATTTGATTTGAGGATCTCCGCGCCCGAGCCGTTATGATGGGTTGTGTTGTGCTTGTTGGATCTGGCGGCGTCAACTGCCAGGGGGATGGGGGACAAAGGCCAGTGGCGACGAAGGCGTTGAAGAGAGAGAACCGACCGGAGTTGCGGGGGTTCGTGCGAGGCGTTTCGAGGGACCTGGGGGACCTCCTGGAGGAGATCATCTTATTCGGGTCGGCGGCCCGCGGGTCGCTGAAGCCGGACTCCGACATCGATGTTCTTGTTGTTCTCAAGCGGCGGAGCCTTTCGTCGTCCCGTGAGGTCACTCGTCTTGCGACCGAAATGCTCTTGCGGTACGGCCGATACCTTTCGGTGAAGATCATGACGAGACGGATGTTCCAGAACCTCTTACGGCTTGAGACGCCCTTCATGCTGAACATCCGGCGAGACGGGAAGGTTCTTTGGAAAAAAGGGTAGCCGTAAAGATCGACAAGCTCCTGGAGAAGTCGGAACGGAATCTTCGCGCAGCGGAGCGGCTCTCCGAGATGGGAGAGCATGACGACTCGATTTCGCGCGCGTATTACGCGATGTACCATGCGGCCTTGGCCCTGTTGCTGACCCGGGGGGCCTCGCCAACCACGCATGCCGGGGTGCTTGTCCTTCTGAGCAAGGAGTTCGTCCGGACGGGACGGCTTGAAAAACGATACCTCGAGATGATCTCCGAGGCGAAGGAGCTGCGGGAAAGCGGGGACTACGAGCCCTTCTTTACGGGTTCCGCCAAAGAAAGCAGGACCGTTCTGAAGGAGGCGCGGCTGTTCGTCGACAGGGTCAAGGAACTTCTGACGGAAAGGCGATGAGGGGTGTCGGAAATGGCCGTCTCCCCGACAAGCCGGATTGAATCGAGTTTGGCCGCCCTCCCCGCCCGGCCGGGCGTGTATTTGTTCAAGGGCGAGCGGGGGCAGGTCCTCTACGTCGGGAAGGCGAAGTCGCTTCGGAGCCGGGTGCGGAGCTACTTCCAGGCCGGCGCCGACTTGGCCGACCGGACCCGCGCGCTGGTTTCCCAGGTCCGGGACCTCGAGTTCATCGTGGCGCCCTCCGAGGTCGACGCGCTCATCCTCGAAGGGAACCTCATCAAGAAGCACGGCCCCCGCTTCAACGTTCTTCTCCGCGACGACAAGACCTACCCGTACTTGCGCCTCTCCGTCCAGGAGCCGTACCCGCGTCTCGCCGTCGTGCGCCGCGTGACGCGGGACGGGGCCGCGTACTTCGGCCCGTACACGGCGGCCGGAGCGATGCGCGAGACCCTGGAATACATGCAGAAGCTCTTCCCCCTGGCGACGTGCGCCGGGCCCATCGACGGGAAGTCGCCGCGGTCTTGCGTCGAGTACGAGATCGGCCGCTGTCTCGGGCCGTGCTGCGCCCAGGCGTACCGCGGGGGTTACGGGGAAGCCGCCCGGCAGGCCCGCTTTTTTCTGGAGGGCCGCAACAAGGACCTCCTTTCGTCCCTCCGGTCCCAAATGCGGGAGGCGGCGGACGCGCTCCGGTTCGAGGAAGCGGCGGAGATCCGGGACCGGCTGGGCCGGATCGAGAAGGTCCTGGCGAAGCAGGTCGTCGTCTCGCCCACGCTGGAGGACCAGGACGTGCTCGGGATCGCGCGCGAGGGGACGGCCGCGGACATTCAGGTCCTCTACGTGCGGGGCGGGCGGCTCCTGGGGCGCCGGGAGGTGTTCCTGGCCGACGTCGGAGACCGGGACGATGCCGCGCTCCTGAGCGGTCTCCTGCCTCAGATCTACCGCGAGGCGGTGCCGGCGCCGAGAGAGGTGGTCGTTCCGGTCCTTCCTCCGGATGCCGAGGTGCTGGCCGCGTTTCTTTCACGGAAGGCGGAGTCTCCCGTCCGGATCTTCGCCCCGCGCAGGGGGCGGAAGCGCCGGCTCGTCCAGATGGCCGAGGAGAACGCGCGGGCCGCGCTTTTCTCCCGGATCCAGCGGGCGGGGGCCAAGGGCGACCTCCCGGATGAAGCGATGGCGCTCCTGGGGCTCTCGCGCCTTCCGCGGCGGGTCGAGGCGTTCGACGTCTCGAACATCCACGGGGCCGAGGCCGTCGGCGCGATGATCGTCTGGGAGGACGACCGGCCGAAGAAGGACGAGTACCTGCGCTTCAGGATCCGGACCGTGTCGGGCGCCGACGACTTCGCGATGATGGAGGAGATCGTGACGCGCCGTTACCGCAAGGCCGTCCGGGAGGGAAATCCGCTCCCGGATCTCGTCCTCATCGATGGAGGGAGAGGGCAGATCTCCTCGGCCCTTCGGGGGATGGCGGCGGCGGGCGTCGCGATCCCGGACGTGATCGGCTTGGCGAAGGCCCGGGGAGAGAAGCAGGAAAGGGTCTATTTCCCGTGGGCCTCCGAGCCGCTCCCCTTGCCCGCGGATTCTCCCGTGACCCATTTCCTCCAGCGCGTCCGTGACGAGGTCCACCGCTTCGCCGTCTCGTATCACCGGGGGCGCCGCGAGACCGAGACCCGGCTCTCCGTCCTGGACAAGATCCCGGGAATCGGCCCCGCGCGAAAGAAGCGGCTCCTCTTGAGATTTGGGAGCGTTGAGAATATCATCAAGGCATCCGAGGAAGAATTGGCCGCGCAGGGCGGCCTCCCGGCCGACGTCGTCGCGCGCGTCCAGGAGACGCTGCGGAGATCTCCCGCCGGATCGACGCCGTAGGCGTCGTACGCGAGAGATTCCCCGCGGCGGATTTCTCGCGGAGGGAGGGAGCATGTCGACGGGAAAACGGTTTCTCTTTCTCTTCAGTTTCGTTTCGTTCGGGCTGGGGTTCTTGCTGTCGGTTGACGCGATGGGGACCTCGCCGGAGGGGGCCGGCGGGGATCGGGACGCGTCGATCGCAGAATTACCGATGGATGAGCCCCCGACGGTCGTGTCCACCGACCCGAAAGACGGCGACGGCGTCAACTATTTCCTTTATCAGTTCCCGCGCCCGATCTCGGTCACATTCAGCAGAGAGATGGACCGGGACTCGGTCGAACGGGCGTTCTCGACTTCTCCGGCGCTGGAAGGGACTTTTTCCTGGAGCGAGAACACGGTGACGTTTACGCCTTCTTCCTACCCGGTGACTTACGAAATGACCGTGACGGTCGGCACGGGGGCGAGGGGCGCTTCGGGCGTTCCCCTCCGCGAGTCGGTTTCGTTCAGTTACAGACTGATAATCATGAGGTGAGTCGAATTCCGAAGCGTTATTGGTTTCAGAGTTGTAACGACGTTTTTCACAATCCCTCCTAACCTCCCTTTTCCAAAGGGAGGGATCTCCCCTCTTTGAAAAAGAGGGGACGGGGGAGATTCTGTAAGAACGTGTCCATACTATTCTAAGACCATTAATAAGACGAGAGGCGTCTCCTCAATGCGATTCTGGGCCGACGATCGGCGCGAAACCCTTCTCATGCGCCTGCTGGTGCTCGTGGTCATCCTGTTCTCCCTCCTCGTGTTCGATCCGTCCGAGATCCGGCGGATCCTTCCCCATCACATCGTCGCCGGGATGCTGGCCTTCGTGGCCGTCGGCGTGTACGCCCGTCTTCTCAGGGAGCGCCGCCGGACACGGGCCGCCCTGAAGCTCGATTCTTCTCTGCGGGCCGCATCGGATCTGGCGGACACGACCGACAGGATCATGGCGGCCCTGGGCGCCCTGGCGGAGTTCGTCGGCAACGAGGCCGGCGTCCGGTTGGTTCTCACGCGGAGCCAGGCCGGTTCGCTCGGCCTTCGCGGGTCGGGATCGGGGGACGCCGTTTCCCTTCAAGTCGCGGAACCTCCTCCATCCGGAGGATCGGACCGCGTTCGGATCGAGGACGGGTCGACGGCGCGGAACGGAGACGGCGCCGAATGGATCGACGACCGCGCGGTCTTTGCCGGCCGGGTTTTCGCGGACGCGAGCCGTCGGGAGGGGCTTCTCGCGTTCTGGTCCCGGGCCGGGAGCATGCCGAATGGAGACGAGGCTCTCCCGATCGAAACCGCCGCGTGGAAGGTCGTCTCGTTCCTCGAACGGGAATGGAGGCAGGCGGGGTATCGGGAAAAGGTCGAAGAAGCGCGAAGAACGGTCGAGCGGGCCGAGAACGGCCGCCGAGAGGCGGAGCGGAAGGCGGTCCTCCAAGAGGAAGAAGCGGGGCAGGCCGCCGAGCGGGCCGAAGAGACGCGGGCCAAGATCGCCGAGGCGGAGCGGTTGTTCGAGGAGGCCCGCGGGGAATACGAGCGGCAGTCGTCACGCTCGACCGGGGAGCTGATGGCGGCGTACGCCCGGCTCGACGAGCGGGAGGAGGAACTCAAGAGGCGGCTGTCGGAGAGGATCGGCGGCATCGAGATGCAGTCCCTGGCCGAGGTGGTCCTCGACGAAACGTTCTTTCTCGAGATGACGCTGAACGCGGCGCTCGGCGAGACGCTGGCGGAGATCGGCTCGATCATGCTCCTGGACCCGACGACGGACGAGCTGGAGATCGTCATCTCGCGGGGACTTTCGGACGAGGTGGTCAAGACGACGAGGATCGCGGTGGGGGAGGCCATCGCCGGCTACGTGGCCCAGCAGAAGAAGCCGCTCCTGGTCGCGGATATCGAGAGCGAGCCGCGCTTTCAGGGAGTCTCTCAGGTGAGGAACCGCCGGACGTCGTTCATCTGCGTTCCGATTATCGGGCGGGACCGTGTCCTGGGCGTGATGAACGCGAACAATAAGGCCGGCGGGGGAGCGTTTACGAACCGGGACCTGGCCGTGATGGAGTGGCTGGCCGGCCGGGCCGCGCATTTCCTCGAGAGCCTCTCCATCCTCGGCGCTTCGTCCAGCGGGGCAATCTCCCTGAAGAACTACATGGAGCAGACCCTGACGGGGAGGTTCGTTCGAGAGACGCCCCTCCTGGAGCCGCAGGGGACGGTGCAGAGGGTGACGGCCGTCTTCGTCCAGATCAAGGGTGTTCCGCGGATGGTGTCCTGGCTCCCGATCGGGGCGGTCATCGAGACGCTGAACCGGATCTACAAGCTCCTCTCCGCGCTCGTCACGAAGTTCAGGGGGACGGTCGACCGGTACGGCGGAGACTCCATGGTGGCCGTCTTCGGTCTTCCGTTCGCGGGCGCCGAAGACGCGGAGCGGGCGGTTCGCTCGGCCATCGAGATCGTCGTCCGGCCGGCGCCTTCAGATGACGGCCCAGACGGGCCAGGTCCTGATCGACCAGGCGACATTCGAGAAACTGGAAGGGCGCCTCGAGGCCGAGCCGTCCGGGACCGTCTCCCTTCCGAACAACCCGGCCGTTCCGATCTACGGCGTGCGGCGGTTCAAGAAGAAAACGCCCGCGGGCGTCCCGGCGCCAAAGGATGTTGCGGTTCCTTCCATGAAGATCGACGGTCCCAGGCATCCGGCCCTTTGAAGACGGAATCGCATTGACAGGCTAAGGGCGATGTGTTAAATAACCTTATCTTTCAATGGGTTCTGTCGTGTATTCACAGCGGAGCGCAAAGATAGCGGAGGGTCTATGTCAGGGCATTCAAAGTGGGCGACGACGAAGCACAAGAAGGGCGTCGTGGACGCCCGTCGCGGGAAGCTCTTCACGAAGCTGATCAAGGAGATCACGATCGCCGCGCGGATGGGCGGGGGGGACCCCGAGGGGAATCCTCGCCTGAGGCTTGCCATCGTCAAGGCGAAGGAAGCGAACATGCCGCACGACAACATGAAGCGGGCGATTCAGAAGGGGACGGGAGAGCTCCCCGGGGAATCGTATGAAGAGATCTTGTATGAAGGGTACGGGCCGGGAGGCGTGGCCGTCCTGATGGAGATCACGACCGACAACAAGAACCGGACGGCCTCCGATGTCCGGCATCTCTTCTCGAAGGCCGGAGGGAACCTGGGAGAGGCCGGGTGCGTGGCCTGGATGTTCAGTAAGAAAGGGTACCTCCTCGTGTCGAAGGAAGGCGTGGACGAAGAGACGCTCATGGCCGCGGCCCTGGAAAGCGGGGCGGAAGACATTCGGTCGGACGATCCGGAGAGTTACGAGGTCCTCACGGCGCCGGCCGACTTCGAGCGGGTGAGGGCCGCGTTGTCGGCCGCCAAGCTCCCCGTCACGACGGCCGAGGTCACCATGATCCCGAGCTCGACCGTGGCGATCGAGGGAAAGGATGCCGAGGCGATGATCCGTCTCATGGACGCCCTCGACGATCACGATGACGTCAACCACGTCTACGCGAACTTCGACGTTCCGCAGGACGTTCTCCAAAAGGTGGAAGCCTAATCGGGTCGCGGCGGAGGAGCGAATGCGGATCCTCGGGATCGATCCTGGGACGCGGACGGCCGGCTACGGCGTGATCGACGGCGACGGCTACCGTCTTCGATTCGTCACGGCCGGCGCGATCCGTCCCGCCTCGAAGGAAACGCTTCCCCGGCGGCTCCTCCACCTGGCGGACGGCGTCGACGAGCTGATTCTCGCGCACCGTCCCGACGTCGTCGTGGTCGAGAACCTCTTTTTCTCTCGAAACGTCCGTTCCGCCCTGGCCCTGGGGCAGGCCCAGGCGGCCGTCTTTCTCTCGGCGGCCAAGCGGGACCTTCCTCTTTTCGAGTATCCGCCGGCTACGGTCAAGAAGGCCGTCGTGGGGACCGGGAACGCGGAGAAAGCCCAAGTGCGGCGGATGGTCCGCGTTTTGCTGAACCTGGACCACGATCTCGATCCGATGGACGTCTCGGACGCGCTCGCCGTCGCGATCTGCCACGCGCACCAGCATCGCCATCTGTCGGCGGTCAGCGGTCTGTCGGCGGCGCCAGCCCGGTCCGTCCGTTCGTTCCATCCGGCATCCGTCGTTCCGGCCGGGGACGCGCCCTCTTCAGCCGGTCTTCTTCGCAGAGGCGCGGGCCGGTGATCGCCCGATTGGCGGGCGTCCTCGCCGCCAAGTCATCCGATGCCGTCATTGTCGACGTGGGAGGGGTGGGGTACGAGGTCGTCTGCCCTCTCGGGACGCTCGCGGCTCTTCCGGCCGTGGGTGGGGCGGCTTCCCTCTTCACCGTCACCCAGATTCGCGACGACGCGATCCGTCTGTTCGGGTTCATCGCCGAACAGGACCGGATGCTCTTTCAGAAACTGGTCAGCGTGACCGGCGTGGGCCCCAAGCTGGCCATCGCCGTCCTGTCCGGCGCCGGGACGCCGGAGCTCGTCACGGCCATTCGGTCGGGCGATGGGGACTTGCTCAGACGGATTCCCGGCGTGGGAAAGAAGACGGCCGAACGGATCGTGCTCGAGCTCAAGGGATCGCTGGACGGCTTCGTCCCGGCCTCGGGCCCGGGGCCGCGGCCGGCGCTCAGAAAGGGAGAGGCCCTCGACGAAGCGGTCCTCGCGCTCATCTCCCTGGGGTACAGGCGGAACGAGGCCGAACGGGTCCTGGCGGACGTGGTTAGGGCCAGGCCGGACGCGCCGGCGGAAGAACTGGTTCGCGCCGCGCTCCGGGAGCTGGGACGGCCGGTGAATCGGTGAATAGGTGAATCGGTGAATCGGTGAATCGGTGAATCGGTGAATCGGTGAATAGGAACATCTTTGGTCGGCAAACCAAGGCGAAACGATTTGGCTGATTGCTGAAAGCTGACCGCTGAGAGCTTTTTGGAGAGGAGGTGATGTGTATGAGGTTCAGAACGTTGATTGGGGCGGCGGTCTTCTCGCTTGCTCTTGCCGGGAGCGCGCAGGCGGTGACGTTGACGCTCACGCTCAACGAACCGCCGGGCGCGCGGTGAAACAGGAACATGGCCATGGCTTTCTCCATCCTTGACCAGTACAAGAACGTCAAGGTGGAGTTCATCCCCTTGAGCATGATGAAGCCGGGCCATGTGGCGCCATCGGTGATGGTGAACGGAGACGTGCTGGCGGC
>JACPZO010000097.1 GCA_016195465.1 Nitrospirota bacterium | reverse complement strand
GTCAGCCTGGGGGAGGGACGGCATGCGGACATGTTACGTCATCGGGTCGGGTCCTGGCAAATAAAGAACCCCGCCCTTGGGGGCGGGGTTCTTTGGTTTCCGGGGCGGGATTCGTTTGGAGCGGCACTAGCAGGATGCTGAAAAAGGGGCAATGGGTTCC
Organism: Nitrospirota bacterium; assembly: GCA_016195465.1. GTDB lineage: Bacteria > Nitrospirota > RBG-16-64-22 > RBG-16-64-22 > RBG-16-64-22 > RBG-16-64-22. The sequence continues at coordinate 14,978 of JACPZO010000097.1, read as the reverse complement.
AGAATCCGTCATTCCCGCGCAAGCGGGAATCCAGAAGTCGTTGAATTCACAAGCACTGGATTCCCGATAAGAACCTCGGGAATGACGAAAAAAGAGTTTTTCCGCAACCTGCTAGTATCCGAACCCATCAATTACGAAACCTCCTCCGCAGATGCGTAGGTTGGGTTAGGCGCGGTTTTTTGCGCCGTAACCCAACAAAACCATTTTGGCGAATATTCGGTTTGTTGGGTTACGCGATAAAGCCGCTAACCCAACCTACATGACTCCGAACTCCGAACTCCGAACCAGACTCGCCTAGTCCTCCGGCGGCGCGGGCGGAGCGCCTGGTGACCCTGGTGACGGGCGGTCGGCCGGAGGTCCGCCGAAGCGCTTGCCGGCCGGTCCACGCCCTTCCGCCGGCCGCTGGTCCATTCCGCGGACCGCCTGGCGGACTTCGCGTCTGAACCGTTCCTCGAACAGGAGGAGATCGGCCAGTTGACGCGGCGTCAGGTCGCGCGCGACATCGTCGAAGAGGCGGGCTTCCTCCGAATGGAACTTGTCCTGAGTCTTTCTCATGGCGTCGATCGACCGGCGGATCGTCTCCTCGTCGGGTGCCGCCTGGCGGGCCGCCTCGCGGAGGGCCTTGAGATGCTCCATCCGGTCCTTCTGGAACTGGCGCCGGGCTTCCTCCATCTTCTGGATCTTGGGAAGAACTTTCGGCGTCTGCGCGTCGGTCAGCTTCAGCGCCTGCATGAGCTTCCACATCCGCAGGTTCCGGAGGGCCTCGCCGTTGCCCGGTCCGCCTCCCGGTCTCATTTCCTGCTGGCCCGGAGGGGCCGCCGGGGCGTCCGGGGGGGCGGAATAGGCCGCGGCGGGCAGAAACAGGGCCAGACCAGCGGCGATGGCGAGTCTTTTTCCAAGACGTGCGTTCATTTCCGAGCTCCTTTCATGGATTGCACAGCAGGGTGTTTCTCAACACCCCGCTACGGTTTCTGCCAGTGACCGGGGAGCCACTTTCCCCCCGGTCCGTAGTGGCCCGGGACCCACATCGCTCCCGGGAAGGGAGGAGGCCCTTTGTGGAGAAGAGGGTCCCCGGGAGGCGGCGGAGGGGCGCAGGCGGACAACAGGACGAAGGCGAGCGCCGCGAGCATCGGGAAGACGGGAAGACGGAAGAGCGTCGTCATATGGCCTCCGTGGGTTGGGAAACAAGAAAAATTGGAAATTGGAAATTGGAAATTCCCCCATTTTCGGACATGCCTCCCCTAGCTCGACATCACTGCCCGGTCAGGACTCCCGAGCGACGATTTGCGCTCCGACAGAGCCGAGAGGAGCCCGGCCCTGTCTTCTTCGCTCATGAGCGCGAAAACCCGGTAAACGTCGGCGGGATCGACCATGTCTCGGGCAAGAAGATCGGCGTCGGCCGCGGCCAGCGTGACCCGGGCTTCGCGGATCTCTTCGTCGGACCATTCGTTCCGATCCGGCGGTTCATCGGAGAACGCGAGGAGTACGCCGCCCGTTTCTGCGCCTTCGTTCTCGACCGGTTGCCTGGGCGGACCGCCGGCCGGGCGGTCAGACGAGGCCGGCTGGAAAGAGACTTGCGTTGCGGGCCCTGGCTTCCCGCCTGGAATGGCGGTCCAGACGATGATGAGAACGACAGCCGCGGCCGCCGCCGCGATTCCCCATGCGGGCCGGAGCGCCCAAGGGCTCCGCCGCTCTTTCTTCTCCCCGAGTCTTGTGACGACGCGGCGGGCGAGCACCGCCGCTTCAGCGTCCGTGGGCCCTTCCGCCCGACGGAGGACGGAAAAGAGGCGGGCCAGCTCTTCGGTCTCCTTCGCACAGGCGGGACAGGCTTCGATGTGAGCGGCGAGGAGGGGGTCTTGAGTTCGGAGTTCGGAGTTCGGAGTTCGGAGTTCGGACCTTGGACCCAAGTCCATGAGGCGTTCGACGGCATCTTTGCAGTTCATGGCGATTCTCCTTCGGCCAGCGCCTTCTTCAGTTTCCGGACCCCGTGAAAGTAGTTGGCCTTGGACGTTCCGACCGTGCATCCCATGATCAGGGCGATCTCCTCGTGCGACTTGTCGTGGAAGGCTTTCAGCGCGACCGTGGCGCGCTGTTTCGCCGGGAGGGCGCCGAGCGCCTTCCGAACCTTTTCCTGGACCTGGCCCGCCGAGACCTGCTGATGGGGGGATGGGTCCGGCGCGCGAATCTCGGCCGTCTCGTCGAGCCCCAGGAAGCCCCGCCACCGGGACCGCCGCAGGTGGTTGAGGCAGAGGTTCATGGCGATCCGGTAGATCCAGGTCGAGAAGCGGGCCGTTCCCTCGAACGACCCGATCGACCGGTACGCCCGGATGAACGTCTCCTGGGCCAGCTCCTCGGCGTCCTCCCTGTTTCCCACGAGCCGGTAGGCCAGCGAGAAGGCGGTCTTCATGTTGCGCTCGACAAGAAGCTCGAAGGCCCTCGCGTCCCCCTCCCTCGCTCGATCGACGAGGTCGGCCTCGATCTCCCCCTCCTCCCGCCCGATTCGGGAAAGGCCCGGTCCGCCGTCTTCCATTCTATCCCCTTTGACCCCGATCCGCCGTTTCGGTTGAAGCGTTCGCGAAGATTGTACCACCCCCGGTCGGCTGTTGTCTGTCGGGCCGGGGAATGCTATATTCACGGGGCGTTTCCACCGACCAGGGGGGAGGATGTACAAGGCGTTCTTCAACCTCTCCGAGCTTCCCTTCTCCAACACCCCCGACCCGCGTTTTTTTTTCGTTTCACGCCGCCATGACGAAGCCTTGTCGTTCCTGACCTACGGGATCGAGGAGAAGAAAGGCTTCATCGTCGTGACGGGAGAGGTCGGCACGGGAAAGACGACGCTGTGCCGCCTCCTCCTCGACCGGCTGGACCGCCGCGCGTCCCAGGGTTCGGCCCGCGTCCGGACGAGCCTTATCCTGAACTCCTTTCTGTCCACCGTCGAGCTGCTCCAGGCGATCAACGCCGACTTCGGTCTCGCGGCCCAATCGACGTCGAGGAAGGCGCTGATCGACGAGTTGAACAAGTTCCTTCTGGCCGAAGCGTCGGGGGGCGGGAACGCCGTCGTGATCGTCGACGAGGCCCAGAACCTTTCCCCGGAAACCCTCGAGCAGATCCGGATGCTCTCGAACCTCGAAACGGAGAAAGAGAAGCTCGTCCAGATCGTCCTGGTCGGCCAGCCGGAATTCCGCGAGACGCTGGGCCGGACCGATCTGCGCCAACTCAGCCAGCGGATCTCCCTCCGATATCACATGACCGGACTGTCAGCCGACGAGACGTCGGGCTATCTGCGCCACCGCCTGCAAACGGCCGGCGCGCGCGACGGCCCCTTCTTCACGACGCGGGCCGAGGAGAAGATCCACGAGTTCTCCCGCGGGACCCCGCGGCTGATCAACCGGATCGCCGATCAGGCCCTCTCTCTCGCCGGTCAGCGGGAGAGCGGCACGGTGACGCACGAGATGGTCGAGGCCGCCGTCCTCGAGCTGGACTGGAGGGCGGAGAGCCAGCCCCAGGGGAGGAAGGGGAAAGGCGGAGCGCTCCTCGGGCGGCTCGCGCATCCGGCCGTTCTCGGCGGAGCGTTTCTCGGTCTCGGCCTCGCCGCCGCCGCGGCGATCCAGATCGGATGGAGGCCGTATGCGGCCCCGGCCGTCGTCCCGGGGCCCGTCCGGGAGGCGGGGAGGCCGGCGTCCCCGCCGGCGGCCTGGATGCCGGACGCGAAGGGGTATTTCCACGCCCGGACGCCCGAGGAGATCTCCGTCGCCGTCATCCTGACCTTCCTGCGGCTCTGGGGCGTCGAAATGATCAACGTCGATTTTCTGCCCCGCATGTCGGAGAAGGACGCGAGGCTGACGGACGTCGGGAAGACGTTCGGGTTCTTCGTGTCGAAGGTCGACGTCGATTCCCGCCGGCTTCTGCGGCTGAACCGGCCGTTTGCCGTTTTTGGAACGTGGAGCGGCGAAAGGAGGCCGGCGTTGGCTGTCTGGGGGAACGAGAGGGAAGTCGGCTTGTTCGATCCTGTTTCGGGAATGACGACCCTGTCCTGGAGCGACCTGACGAAGAAAGCCGACGGCAGGGCCGTCGTCTGGTGGAAGGGACCGGCCGGACTCGCGGATCCCTTTTCGGTCAAGCGGGGCTCGACGCTCATGCGGTTTCAGGAGATCCTGGCGGCCGCCGGAGACTACAAGGCCGTTCCCGACGGCCGCTTGGGGCCGCGGACGCGCGAGGCGATCCGCCGGGCCGAAGCCCGTCTCGGTCTTCCCGCTTCGGGGGCCGTTTCCGGCGACCTGCTCATCCTTCTGACCCAGGGCCAGGGGCCGACGCTGAAGGAGCCTTCTCGGGCGGGGACCCCGCTGGAGGCCCTTCGATGAGCTTGGTCCACGAGGCTCTCAAGAAGGTGCAGGAGGAGCGCTCCCGCCGCTCCACCCCCAGGACCCACGAGCCGGCGTTCCTGGCTTCCGGCGGCCGGACCTTGCCGTCGCCGAGGCGCGCGGTCCTTCTCGGGGGGACTCTGATTCTCTTTGCCGTTTTCGCGGCGGCATGGAGGTTCGGGCTGTTTCCGTCGTCGGGAGTGAAACCGCCTGCGGCCCATCCCCCCATCCAGGCGCCCGTCCAGACCGCGGGGCAGGGAGGTCCGTTCCGTGACCAGGTCGGGATTTCCGATTCCCGGCAGACGCCGCCGAAGGCCGTTGTCCCGGAGATCCCGGCCGAATCCCCCAAAGCCAAATCGAGCAGCGCCTTCGACGAGGGGGTGGAGCGCTTCAACAATCGCGAGTGGGACGCGGCCCTGGAGCGTTTCCAGGCGGCGCGCGAGGCCGGGATTCAGCCGGCCCGCTCGTGGCTATACGCAGGAAAGATCGCGGGCGAACGGGGCGACTTATCGAAGGCGGAAGAGGCGTATCGCAGGGCTCTTTCGAGCGATCCTGGACTCTGGGAGGCGGCAAACAACCTGGGGGCCCTTCGGAGGAGGGAGAACGGACCGGTGCCAGACGGCACTACGAAAAGTTTCTCCAGCACACCAGTGCAGGGTCGGTCGAGGTGGTTGACAGGATTCGCCGAAAGATCGAATCGCTATAACTCATTTCCCCGGCGCCGCACCTATCGCCGACGGGTCTGTAGGGCAATCCTTCAGGGTTGCTTGTTAGATCGGTCCGGAGTTGCTTTTGCAAGGCTGAAGCCTTGCCCTACGGGGAGAGCTTTTGCTATCGCCGACGGGTCTTGTAGGGCAACCCTTCAGGGTTGCTTTTGCAAGGCTGAAGCCAGCAAGGCTTAAGCCTTGCCCTACGGGGCCGGGGAGAGCTTCTTAATCGCTATAGAAAAATGTCTCCCAAGGTTCAGCATTGTTCCCTTTCGGGACAGAATGGTTTCTTATACGGTTGTCAGGGCGACCATATGTATAACGTGCCGGGATAATTGGCCTTTTATTGCCGGTTGTGGATCGGATGAGGCTGGTTGAGCTTTACCGTCTGAACGGGAGCAGGCAAAGAAAACCTGGCAAGGAACCTGAAGGTCAAGACTGTATTTCATTGAAAGAATGTCCGTTTTGCGCCTTTTCGCGCGGTCTCCATTTCCACTGGTATCAGCGTTGCGAGAGTCTGCGGGGCTTATCCGCTCGCGGGCTTTCGAGAAGGGACTGCTATGGGCACCGAACCCACCGCGGTCCAGGGATTCGGAGAATCGGTGCGGGGAATGATTGCGTTGACGAACGATCAAACCGAAATGCCCGAGGGTCTCTCTTCGGTCCCCTGGTTCACGAGCCTTGCCGGATCGCGGTCGTGGCAGCAGGTCCAGGACGCCTTCGCGAACGTGGTCGGAATTCCCCTCCAGATATTCGACTCGGCCGGCGAGAGCCTCTCCCTCCCCTCGCGGGAAGCGTTCGTTTGCCGCCAGATGAAGCTCGATCCGGCCGGGGCCGGGCAATGCCGGCACTACTGCGGCCGGGCGGTCGGCCAGGCGATCGGCAAGAAAGGCCCGGTTTTCTACAAGTGCCACGCGGGGCTCGTCTCGTTCGCCGTTCCCGTCCCGCTCGGCGGAGAGCGGAGCGTCGTGATCCTGGGAGGGCACGCCTTCACGCAAACGACCGATTACGCCGCTTTCATGGACGCGGCCGGGAAGTACGGCTTCACGCCGGGCGATCTCATGGAAATCTCGAAGACCTCGCGGATCGTGGACGGCAAGGTCCTCCGGTCCGCCAGCCGGTTTCTGGAATCGGCCGGGAGCGTCGTTCTTCAGAACGCGTTTCAGAAGCGCGAATCCCAGCACTACCTCTCCCAGCTCCTCACCCTCTTCGACGTTTCCACGAGCCTCCGGCACGCCAACACGCCGCACGAGATCTTCGCGTTGATCCTCAATACGATCGGCGTTCTCTTCGACGTGTCGTCGGCCGGCATCTTCGTCCTCGACCGGCGCGGGGGGACCTATCGCTCGCAGACGGCCTTCGGAGAGTTCCAGCAGCGTCTCTGTAGTCTCGCTTTCCCTTCGGGCGATGGGGTGGCTCTCAAGGCGGCCGTCCAGAAAGCCCCGTTCCGCGTCGACGAGCCGCGCGAACTGCTTGCGTTCAAGTTTCCGGACGACGTCGTCCGCTCCGTCACCGTTTTTCCCTTGCTGCAGGACGACGAGTTGATCGGTTTCGTGAGCGTCTACAACACCGATCTTCCCGACAGGACCGTGCGGATGATCTCGGGGTTCGTGGGCCACGCCGTGACGGCCGTCGAGAACCAGCGGGTCAAGGCCGAGCTCCGCCAGCGGGTCCAGGACCTCGCCGTTCTCACCGAGATCAACTCCGCCGTGGGGGCGACGGTCGATCCCGAGGAGCTTTTCCGGGTGATCCTCGAGAAGTCGACCGACCTGATCCGGGCGGAGCAGGGGTCTCTCATGATCCTCGAGGAGGAGACGCGCGAGCTCATCATCCGGGCCACGAAGGGGATCCAGGAGCAGATCGTCGGGCAGTTCCGGATCAAGCCGGGGGAGGGGATCGCCGGGGCCGTGGCGGAGCGCGGGACGGCGCTGATCGTCCACGACATCGAAGGGGACGAGCGGTTCCGGAAGAAGAACCGGCCGCGGTACCGGACGAAGTCGTTCATCTCCATCCCGCTCAAGATCGAGAACCGGGTCGTCGGCGTCCTCAACATCGCGGACAAGATCACCGGGGAGGTCTTCAACCCAGACGACCTCGCTCTCCTGCAGACGTTCGCCGCGTACGCGAGCGTGGCGATCGAGCGGACGCAGCTCTCGGAGAAGACCCGGGAGCTCAAGCGGATCTCGATTACGGACCCGCTTACGGGCGTTCTCAACCGCCGGTACATGCAGGAGCGGCTGACCGAAGAGGTGGACCGCTCTCAGCGGCACGGACACGTCCTCTCGTACCTGATGGTCGACCTGGACGAGTTCAAGGAATACAACGATTCGCACGGCCACATGGCGGGCGACGAGGCGCTCAAGACGGTCGCCCAGTGCATCCGGGGGTCTCTTCGGACGATCGACGTCGTCTCGCGGTTCGGGGGCGACGAGTTCACGATCCTGCTCCCGGAGACGAAGCGGGAAGGGGCCATCGTCATCGCCGAACGGATCCGGCAGGAGGTCGCGCGGACGTACCTGCCCCACGCCGAAGTGCCGGGCGGCCGCGCGCTCACCGTGAGCATCGGTCTCTCGTCGTATCCGACCGACGCCGATTCGGCCGACGCGCTCGTCCGGGGCACGGACCGCGCGCTCTACGCCGCCAAGTCGGGTGGCAAGAACCGGGTCGTCGCGTACGGCGCGTAGGGCCTCTCACCCCTCGCAGTTCTTTCGATCTCATCGAAAACAACTGTCGAATTGTGGTACGATTCACTCGCCGAAACACCCCCTCACCTTGATCCTCTCCCCCCACCAAGGGGAGAGGAGAAAAAAAGGATCGCCGCTCTATCATCCCTCTCCCTCTGGGAGAGGGTGGGGTGAGGGGAATGGCTCATCGATTCACCGTTCACCATCTCCAAGGAGTTCCATGCGCCAAGAGACCTCCCGGCGGCCGAGGCGCCGCGTTCCACCCAAGCATCTGGACCATTCCCGGAGGCCTTCTGGTGCGTCCGGCGGAGCCCGGTTGTGGAGCGTGTGGATCGGCGGCGCCCTCCTCGGCGCGTTCGTCCTCGGGACGCACGTCCTGGAATCGTCGATTCCGTCCGTGCCGGCGGCGAGGTCTCTTCCTCCGGCGCCGCCTCCCGAGCGGGAGACGAAGACCGATCTCGATCTGCCCGTTCCCCCGGCCCCCGGGCTGACGATCGGACGGGTGGCGCTCGTGATCGACGATCTGGGCGGACACCTTTCCGCGGCCGAGCGGCTTTTCGGTCTCGGAATTCCCCTCACGATCGCCATTCTCCCGGGGGAGCCTCACGCGCGGACGATTTCCCGCGAGGCGGCCCTCCGCGGACACGATGTCCTTTTGCACCAGCCGATGGAGCCGGCCGATTATCCGCGGTCGAACCCAGGGCCGAGGGCCCTCCTCCGGAGAATGAGCGCGGAAGAGCAGATCGGGATCCTCCGCGAGAATCTCGATTCCCTCCCGGAAGCGATCGGGACCAACAACCATATGGGGTCGGCCTACATGCGGGACCGGCCGGCCGTCGATCGCGTGATGGAAGAGCTTCGGAAGCGCGGCCACCTCTTCCTCGACTCCGTGACGGCCTCCCGGTCGGCGGGGTACTCCTCGGCCAGGCGGCACGGCGTTCCCGCGGCCCGCCGCGACGTCTTCCTCGACCCGGACGAGGGGGCGGGGACCCTGGAGCGGCAGTTCGTCGAGCTGGCGCGCCAGGTCGCCCGCCGAGAGACGGCGATCGCCATCGGCCATCCACACCCGGAGACGCTGGACGCGCTCGATCGCTGGGTCCCGCGAATGCGCGAGGCGGGGATCGAGTTCGTCAAGATTTCGGAGGTGGTAAGAGCCGGTGAAACGGTGAATAGGTGAAGGGTGAATCGGTGAATAGGTGAATGGGTGAATAGGAAGAACGGTGAATCGGTGAATGGGTGAATAGGAAGAACGGTGAATCGGTGAATGGGTGAATGGGTCAATCGGTGAGACAAAAAAGAACAACAACACCCTTGTCTTTTCTTTCCGATTCACCGATTCACCGATTCACCGATTCACCGAAGTTCCTCCTTGCCATCGAGACATCATGCGACGAAACGGCGGTCGCCGTTCTGAGCGGGGAGCGGCGGATCCTCGCCAGCCTGGTCTCTTCTCAGAATCAGGTCCATTCCCCTTTCGGCGGCGTCGTTCCCGAGCTGGCCTGCCGCGCGCACATGGACGTCCTCGCCCCCATGACCCGGCAGGCCCTGGATGAAGCGGGGGTCCGCGTCCGGGACCTTGACGCCATCGCGGTTACGGCCGGTCCCGGCCTCATCGGCGCCTTGCTCGTCGGCGTTTCCCAGGCAAAGGCGATGGCCTTCGCCCTGGGAATTCCCCTTGTGGCCGTCCATCACATCGAGGCCCACATCGCGGCCGTCCTTCTGGATCACGACGACGAAGACGTTTTTCCCGCCGTTGCGCTGGTCGTCTCGGGGGGGCACACGCACCTCTATGACGTGAAGGGGCCGGGGCGGGTCCGGCCGTTGGGGAGGACGCGGGACGACGCGGCGGGCGAGGCGTTCGACAAGGTGGCGGCGCTTCTCCGGCTCGGATATCCGGGAGGTCCGGCGATCGACCGGCTTGCGCGGGAGGGAGATCCTCGTGCCGTCGCGTTTCCCCGGCCGCGGGTGGAAGGCGCTCCCTTCGATTTCTCCTTTTCCGGACTCAAGACGGCCGTCAGGCGGCACTTGGCGGGAAGTTCGCCCCTCACCCCGGCCCTCTCCCCCCAGGGGCGAGGGGGAAGTCTTGATGCCGTCTGCAGTCCCTCTCTTCCATCTGGGGAGAGGGATACCCCCCGATTCTCCCCTCTCCCCTCCCATGGAGAACTCAGCCCTGAATCTTCCCCTCTCCCCTTTGGGGAGAGGGATAGGGTGAGGGGAATTGCCGACGTCGCCGCGTCGTTTCAGGCGGCGGTCGTGGACGTCCTCGTCGACCGCACGATCCGCGCGGCGCGGGAGACGGGCGTCCGGAACGTCATCGTCGCGGGCGGCGTGGCGGCGAACAGTGCGCTCCGAAAAGGGATGGAGGGGGCCTGCGCCTCGGACGGCCTCCGCCTCTTCATTCCCCCGCCGGCCCTCTGCACGGACAACGCCGCCATGGTCGCGGTCCTGGGCGCGCGGTATCTGGCGATGGGCCGGACGGCGTCGCTGGACCTGAATCCGCGGGATAGATGGGGGCTTGGAGAATAGGTGAATCGGTCAATCGGTGAATGGGTGAATGGGTGAATGGGTGAATCGGTGAATGGGCAATTTGCCGGGAGGCGGAGATGGCGTATCAGAGCTTCAAGGAATTGAGGGTCTGGAGGGAAGCCAGGGACTTGGCCGTCAAGCTTTACAAGGAAACGGCAGACGGGAGGTTCTCGAAGGATTTCGGTCTCCGGGACCAGGTCCGAAGGTCGGCGGTTTCCGTGGCGAGCAACATTGCTGAAGGATACGAAAGAAGCACTACGAAAGACGTCGTGAGGTTCCTCTTTATCTCCAAAGGTTCGTTAAGCGAACTCAGGACTCAACTAGAGATCGCCCACGGGGTGGGATACATGGACGAGAAGTTATTCCGGGCGTTTGACGACAAGTGCACGAAGATCGGTGCCATGCTGACGAGACTCATCAAAGCGCGATCTTCCCATTCACCGATTCACCCATTCACCGATTCACCGGAAAGAGAGCGGTTGCCCGAAGAGCGCCCATGATCCGTCAACTCGCTATCGGCAAAGTCATAGTGGAAAACAACCTCATCCAGGCCCCGCTCGCGGGGTACACGGATCTTCCGTTCCGCCTCCTGGTCCGCGAGTTCGGAGCGGGGCTCACCGTTTCCGAGATGATCTCTGCCGAGGGGGTCGTCCGGAGCGGAGCGAGATCGCTCGCCCTGGCCGAGACCTGTCCGGAGGAGAGGCCGTTCGCCGTCCAGATTTTCGGCGCTCGCCCCGAGGCGATGGCCGAAGCGGCGCGGATTTTGTCCGAAAAGCCGATCGACCTGATCGATATCAACATGGGTTGTCCAGTCCCGAAGGTCGTGCGGAACGGCGGCGGGGCCGCGCTTCTCAAGAATCCGAAAGAAGCGGCGCGGCTCATGAAGGCCGTCGCCGCCGCTTCGAAGGTGCCGGTCACGATCAAGATCCGGGCGGGGTGGGACGAGCGGACGAAGACGGCGCTGGATGTCGCCCGCGAGGCGGAGGACGCCGGGATTTCGGCCGTCACCGTCCACGCCCGGACGCGGTCGCAGGGATTTTCGGGGCAGGCCGACTGGCGGATCATCGCGGCGGTCAAGAAGGCCGTCGGGATTCCCGTGATCGGGAACGGCGACGTCTTCTCGGCCGAAGACGCCCGGCGGATGTTCGAGGAGACCGGGTGCGACGGGATCATGATTGGCCGGGGAGCGGTCGGGAACCCGTGGGTCTACCGGGACATTATTGACATGGCTCGCGTAGGGGCGCGCGGCGATGCGCCCTCTCCGCCAAGCATCGTCGAGCGGCGCGACGTCATACTCAGGCATCTTGGGATGCTGGCCGAGCTTCGCGGGGAGGTCCACGCGGCGAGACTGTTTCGGAAGTACGTGAGCGGGTATACGCGCGGGCTTCCGGGAGGCGCGGGGTTCAGGGAAGCCGCCAACCGCCAGAACACGGCCCAGGGCTTGGCGGATCTCGCGAGTCTGTATTTCGAATCCCTATAAGGGTTCGTTATGGGAGCATTGACGAGCATGCCGCGGCTTCTCCTTGCAGTATCATGCATTTGGCGGTTTTCCTTGGAGTGACTTTTTTCTTGACATTGTTTTTAGCCCCGGCCTATACTCCGCCCGATTTTCCCTATGGGTCATTTCAGCGAATGGTCAACGAATAGCCGGCGTTTTTGGGCCGGCCTGTCTCATTGTCAATCGGATATAGCCCCAAGTCGCTTGTGACGGGGCCATTGCCTTGAGTCGCCCGTCGTAGAGTGGGCGGACCGGTTCTCCGGCACCCCAGAGGCGGGCGTCGACCGCGGATGCAGATTGCGGGTCGATTTAATCCATACTGGAAAGGGAGGTGATGCGGGGCTCCCCAATCTGATCGGACCTGATCGGCAATTCTTGCTCCACTTGTTCTCAAGGCAACAAAACCTGAAAACGACAGCAGGAGGGAACTACATGAGAGCCAAGCTTCTTACGATCAGCGCCGCTATTGCGGGCCTGCTCGCGCTTCCGGCGGTTGCCGGCGCCCAGGCGAAGGTTTCGGTTTACGGATTGGCGCACGTCTCCGTCGACTCGATCAACGGCAAGGGGACGACGGGCGGCGCCGATGACGGCAGCAAGCTCCAGGTCTCCAGCAACTCCTCCCGGCTCGGCGTCAAGGCCGTGGCGGACCTCGGCGGCGGCCTCAAGGGAATCGCGCAGTACGAGATGAACGTGGCCGCGGACGGCGAGGGAGACGCTACCTCGGTCTCTACCACAACAACGGTTTCGGGTGTGACGGGCGCCACGGCGACCAGCACGAGCACGGCGACGAGCTCCCGGCTCCTCGGCAATGCCCGGAACAGCTTCGTGGGCCTTGAAGGCGGGTTCGGAACGGTCCTGGCCGGGATCCACGACACTCCGCTCAAGATTGTCGGCCGTGCGGTCGAGTTCTTCCCCGAGTACATCGGAGACGCGCGGAATTTGACCGAGCAGGATCTCCGTCCGAACAACGTGGTGGCGTACCTGTCGCCGAGCTTCAGCGGCGTCAACGTCAACCTGGCCTACGTCGTCGATGAGGATGCCAGCAAGAGCCAGGACGCTTACAGCGCCAGCGTGACGTATTCTGGCGGACCGGTCATGGTTGGAGGAGCGTACGAGAGTTTCAAGAACCCATCGTCGTACTACAAGACGCTCTACCGCCTCGTTGCCCAGTACAAGGCGGGCCCCGTGAGAGTGGCGGGCCAGTACCAGCAGGGCTCGAACAAGGCCAATGTCTCCGGCGCCGACCGGATGGTCTACGGTCTTGGTGCCTCCTACACGCTCGGAGCGGCCGTCCTCAAGGCTCAGTACTACTCGGCCGACAGCGCTGACAACGCCACCACGGCCAACGGCGCGACGATGTACGCTATTGGCGCCGACTATAACCTCGGCAGCCAGACGACCGTCTACGTGGCGTATGCCTCGACGGACAACGACACGGCCGGGACGTTCAAGGTTAACGCCGGCGGTCACGGCGACTCGATGACGCCGCGAGCCGGGCAGAGCCCCTCGGGCTTCTCGATCGGGATGATCCAGAAGTTCTAGTCCCGAAAAAGACACATTGAAAGTCGGGCGGGGCCTTCGGGCCCCGCTTTTTTTGGTGCGAAGGAACGCGAAGGCCGTACGGGCGGTTCTCATCAAGGCGGCGGTTTTGCGTCCCCATCGCCCCCTCTTTTTTCTGGCTGGAAAAGGCTACGGAAAGCTTGACTCGGCCGGTTTTTCCATCTATTCTCACCCGCCTAGAAGGGCAGTTCCTCTGAAGCAAGACAACAACACAACAGGAGGAGGGAACAGTATGAGAGCCAAGCTTCTCGCACTCGCCGCCGGAGTCGCCGTCGCGGCGCTCCCGGTGGCCGCCCACGCGCAGGCGAAGGTCACGGTCTACGGACTGGCGCACGTCTCGATCGACATGATGGATGCGGACTCGGCGACAGCCGCCGACAACGGCAGCAGGACGAGCGTCTCCTCAAATGTCTCCCGCCTCGGCATCAAGGCCGCGGCAGACCTGGGCGGCGGTCTCAAGGGAATCGCCCAGTACGAGATGACCGTTGCCACGGACGGTGAGGGACAGGCGACCTCTGTTAGCACCACCACAACGGTCTCGGGCGTGACGGGCGCCACGGCGACCAGCACGAGCACGGCGACGAGCTCCCGCCTTCTCGGCAACGCCATGAACAGCTTCGTGGGTCTCGAGGGCGGCTTCGGAACGATCCTCGCCGGGATCCACGACACACCGCTCAAGACGCTCGGCCGACAGGTCGAGTTCTTCCCCGAGTACATCGGCGACGCCCGTAATCTGACAGAGCAGGACCTCCGTCCGAACAATGCCATCGTCTATCTCTCGCCCATCTTCAGCGGCGCGAGCGCTAGGTTGGCCTACTACGCCGACGAGGACGCCAGCAAGACCCAGGACGGATACAGCGCCAGCGTAATGTATTCCGGCGGACCGATCCTGGCCGGAGGCGCGTACGAGAGCTGGAAGAATCCCTCGTCGTACTACAAGACGCTCTACCGCCTCGTTGCCCAGTACAAGGCCGGCCCGGTGAGGGTTGGCGGTCAGTACCAGCAGGGGAGCGGCAAGGCCAACGTCTCGGGCGTCGACAGGAGCGTCTGGGGCTTGGGCGCTTCCTACTCGATAGGCAAGGCTGTCCTGAAGGGCCAGTACTACTCCGCCGATGACAAGGGCGGCACGGCCAGCAGCGGCGCGACGATGTACGCTTTGGGCGCCGACTACAACCTCGGCAGCCAGACGACCGTCTATCTTGCGTATGCCAAGACCGACAACGATACGAACGGGGCTTTCACGGTGAACGGGAGCGGGGCCCAGGGCGCCCACGGCGACGGGATCACGCCGAAGGCCGGGACTTCACCCTCCGGCTTCTCCATCGGGATGATCCAGAAGTTCTAAGTCGTCCAAGTCAGTCGTGCTTCTTGCGGGCGGGGCCTCCGGGCCCCGCTTTTTTTTGGCCTCAAGGCGCCCATGATTCAAGAGACGCAGTTGAAGAACCCCGCCTTGAAAGGCAGGGATTCTCCCGCGACCGTAACAGTTTAGCTCTTTCGTTCTCGTAACGGTCAAGGGGGACGAACGATCAAGGGGGACGTAATTGTAACAGTTTAGCCCTTTCGTTCTCGTCGAGGGCGAGAGGCGGGAAGCGCTTCTTGTCCAGGCGTCCTTCGCGGCCGGAATCTGATGCGTTTGTGATTG
>JACPZO010000115.1 GCA_016195465.1 Nitrospirota bacterium | reverse complement strand
TTACTTCTTTCTGTGCAACATACTGAAATCCAAAGCCATTCTGCTACCCCAGCACTCTGATGTCGACCCACATCTCCTTCCTGCTAAAACCCCCGAGAGTTTATCTGATTGGCGCATCCATCGTCATCCAGGATGCAGAAACGGTTATTCCGAGCGGAGCAATTGTCGTCCGAGGCTCAATGATAGAAAAGATAAGTACTTTCAATTCATTACGGCATGAATATTCATCCATTCCATACGGTTTTTCAAACGATTCGATTATCATGCCGGGGCTTATCAATGCTCACACCCACATGGATCTCACCGCACTGGGTCCCCTGGATGGTCCACCCCGTCGATTCGTTCCTTGGCTTCTCGATCTCATCCATCGGAGATCGCTTCTTAGCCCTCGCGTCCGTTCGGCGGGGTTCCAGAGCGGTTTGCACCGCGCCCTGGCCTCCGGCACGACGTGCATAGGAGACATAGCCTCCCTCGGTTTTCCACCGTCATCCCTTGAAATCCCCGCCCGACGGTCGTTTCTCGCGCGATCCGGCCTGCGGACGCTCACGTTCTTCGAGGTTCTCGGTCTCGATCCCTCCCAGGCCCGGGAGAGAGCGTCCGCTCTCGACAGTCGAGTCCGGAAGCACGCCCCCGGCGTTTCACGGTTGCGCCGCCTCCGCTTCGGCATCTCGATTCACGCCCCCTATTCGGTTTCAGACGATCTCGCCCACCCCGTGGCCCGCCTCGCCCGCCGGCGTTCCCTCCCTCTTGCCGTTCATCTTCTCGAAACGGCGTTCGAGCGGAGCCGTCCCCGGCATCGGTCGGCCTTTCGGGAATATTGCGCCGCATTCGGCTGGAATCCGGCGTGGCTCGACGACCGCCCGTCTTCACCCCTCGAGTGGCTCGACCGCCATCATCTCCTCACCCCGGATACGCTCGCCATTCACGGCATCCACATGAACCAACGCGAAATATCCGTGCTGGCCCGACGAAAGATTTCTCTCGTCCTCTGCCCCAGGAGCAATCTCTACTTACACGGCAAGCTCCCTCCCGTCCACAACTTCATCTCCAGGGGCGTCCCCCTTGCCGTCGGGACCGACTCCTTGGCCGGCAATTCCTCGCTTTCACTCTGGGACGAGCTCCGGGCCATCCACGAGCGCTTCCCCGAAATCCCCCCTTCGATCCTTTTCCACGCCGCCACGGCAGGCGGAGCCGCCGCCTTGGGCTTGGCCGGCCGCGCCGGCGTTCTTCACCCCGGATGCCGCGCCGATTTCACCATTGTCCGCCCGTCCTTTCGCGTGGACACCACCAGACGGCTCTTTTATAATCTTATTCGTTCAACGCAAGACGCGAACGTTCAAGGCGTGGTCATCGATGGACGGCTGCGCTACCAGAGGACCTTCCAGCCGTGAGCAGTTTCCCCGACATGGGCTCGATCGCCCGCAAGGTCGAAATCGCCGATCGCCTGACTCCCGAAGACGCCCTCGCGCTCCTATCGTCCACTGACCTTCTGGCCATCGGCCGGATCGCCGATGAATCCGCCCGCCGCCGAACCGGCGGCCGCGCTTATTTCGTCCGGAACAGGCACATCAACCCCACCAACATCTGCGTCCACCGATGCACGTTCTGCTCGTACCGCCGCGGGCTCTTCGACGACGATGGCTACGCCCTCTCCCTCGATCAAGTCGAAGACAAGGCGCGCGACGCCGGTCCGGACGTGTTGGAATTCCACGTGGTCGGCGGCCTCCATCCAAACCTTCCGTTCGACTACTACCTCGACGTCCTCCGGAGGATCAAGCGCGCCCGGCCGGGTGTTCACCTCAAAGCCTTTACGGCCGTCGAGGTCGACTTCTTCGCAAAGATTGCCCGCCTTCCGCTGGACGAAGTCCTCCGGCGGCTCAAAGAGGCGGGGCTCGATTCCATGCCCGGCGGCGGCGCGGAGATCTTCGCTCCCGCTATCCGCGAAAAGATCTGCGGCGAAAAGATCGGCGGCGACCGCTGGATCGAGGTCATCGAAACGGCGCACCGTCTCGGAATCCGGACGAACGCCACGATGCTCTACGGCCACATCGAATCGAACGCCGACCGAGTCGGCCACCTTCTGAAGCTCCGCGATCTCCAGGAACGGACGGGCGGCCTCCTGGCCTTCATCCCGCTCGCCTACCATCCGGAGAACAACCGGCTGGGCCTCGCGAGACATACCTCCGGACTCGACGACCTTCGACTCCTGGCCGTCTCGCGTCTGTTCCTCGACAACGTCCCCCATATCAAGGCTTACTGGGTCATGCTTGGCGAGAAGATGGCCCAGGTCGCTCTTCGCTTCGGGGCGGACGACATCGATGGAACCGTCGTCGAGGAGAAGATCTACCACGCGGCCGGGGCCCGGAGCGCCCAGGAGATACCCATCGGCCGCCTGATCCACCTGATCCGTTCGGCGGGAAAGATTCCCGTGGAGCGCGACACTTTCTACAATGAAATCCGCGTCTGGAACTGACACGGCCCTTGAAGCGGCCCTCGACCGCGCCCGCCAGGGAGTCCGCCTCTCGGCCGAAGAGGGTTTGGCCGTCCTTCGCGACTGCGACCTGTTCCTCCTGGGGGAGCTGGCCTCGGGCGTCCGCCGGCGATTGCACCCGGAGCCGGTCGTCACGTTCGTCATCGACCGGAACATCAACTATACGAACGTCTGCACAACCGGCTGCCAGTTTTGCGCCTTCTACAGGGACCGGACCGATCCCGACGCCTACGTCCTCCCGTGGGAGCGGATTTCATCGAAGATCAGTGAGCTTGTCGCCGCTGGAGGAACTCAGATCCTCCTCCAAGGCGGGCACAATCCCGCCCTCAGGATCGAATACTTCGAGGACCTCTTCCGAAGGATCAAGTCGGAATTCCCCGTCCATTTGCACGCCCTTTCCCCGTCCGAGATCTCTTACATTGCAAAGATTTCACGGCTGGACATCGATGCGACGCTGGCCCGGCTCAAGGAAGCCGGCCTCGACTCAATCCCCGGGGGAGGAGCCGAAATCCTGAGCGACAGGGTCCGTGAGATCATCTCCCCGCGAAAGATCTCGTCGGATGAGTGGATCGGCGTCATGCGGAAGGCCCACCTGGCCGGAATCCCCTCGTCCGCCACCATGATGTTCGGAAGCGTCGAGACGGACGAGGATATCGCCCTGCACCTGACCCGCCTTCGGGCGCTCCAGGACGAGACCGGCGGATTCACGGCCTTCATTCCGTGGAGCTACCAGCCGGTTTCGGGCTCGCTCGACTGCGGCGAAGCCACGGCGATCGACTATCTTCGCATCGTTGCTTTTTCGCGCCTTTACCTCGACAATGTCCCGAACGTCCAGGCTTCGTGGGTCACCCAGGGCCCCAAGATCGGCCAGGTGGCCCTTTTCTTCGGCGTGAACGACATGGGCGGAACGATGATGGAAGAAAACGTGGTCTCGGCCGCCGGGACGTCGCATCAAATGACGATCGACGGGATGATCGACATTATTCGAGAAGCCGGATTCATGCCATGCCAGCGCAACACTCTCTACGAAATCATCCGGCGGTACTGACCGCAACCCCGGCCCGCAATCCCGTCACAACTATCCTTGACTTGCCAGCGGCTGTTGCAGAGTTTTTGAAAGCGAGCGGGCAAACCCTTCGTTTCTTCGGCGAAAGTTCGGCATTTTCACATAAACTGTGGATGGCCTGTGGAATACGCTGTGGAACAACTCTTCCATGGGCTGACTTTACGAATGGCCGAGCATTCTGCCCAAACAATGGGCATACTTTACGCTTTATTATTGAGAGGTTATGCGGATTATGGATTCATAAGAGCCTTTAGGCCGTCGATCGATCGAAGAACCGTTTTTGGGGACAACAATTTCCGGCCATCACAATAGGCTGAGGGTTCTGCAAGGGGAGACCACAAGATATAAACGTTTATCCACGGCTCCGCCGCGATTCTCCTGGGCGCCACGCCCGTTCGCCTTCCTCCGGAATGTCCCCTGGACCAAAGCATGTCCCGTTTTATTCGACCTGCATCTCACCAACCAGCGAGTGAGGCCCCGCCTTGCAGACTCGAATGCGAACCATCTCTCCAACAAGGGAGCGGGGTCCTTCAAAATGGATTGCATGGTTGCCGGGAGTGCGGCCCATCAGCTTTCCGTCGCCTTTTTTCCCCTCCCCCTCCACCAATACGGAAACGACGCGGCCGATCCACGTCCCGTTCCTCTGAAGCGAGATCGGGTTCTGCGATGACAACAGATCCGCCAATCTTTCTTCCTTGACCTCTTCTGGGACGCGGCCCGTCAATCGGAGGGCTCGCGTCCCTGGCCGAGAGGAGTACTTGAACGCAAAGAGGTGATCGAAGCGGATTTCTTCGAGAGCGCGGGTCGACATCTCGTGGTCGCGCGGGGTCTCCCCCGGGAATCCCGCGATCAGGTCCGTTGAGATCGTGATGTCCGGCACCCGAGCGCGCAGGGACCCGATCCATTCGCGATATTCGTTGTACGCGTAATCCCGCCTCATGAGCCGGAGAATCCGGTCGGAGCCCGACTGGAGCGGCAGGTGGATGTGACCGGCGACCTTCGGAAGGTCCCGAAAGCACGAAACGAGCCGAGGCGTCAGGTCGGAGGGGTGTGGAGAGACGAACCGAATCCGGGCGATTCCTTCGATATCGTGAAGCCGTTCCAGGAGGCCCGCCAGGTCGATCGGCGGCCGCAGTCCCTTTCCGTACGAACTGACCGTCTGGCCCAGAAGCGTCACCTCCTTGTATCCCGCCGTGGCGAGGTCCCTGACCTCCCGCTCGATCTCGTCGGGCGGGCGGCTGTGCTCCCGGCCCCGGAGCCTTGGAATGACGCAAAAGGCGCAGTATCGGTCGCACCCGTGCATGATCGTGACGTGGGCCTGGAAGCGGCTCTGGCGAATGGGAACCAGACCGGGGAGAGCCGCGTCCCCGAAGACCGTCTCAACGGCCGGACGATCTTCCTGGGCTTCCCTCAGCAGACGCGGAAGGTCCGGAAGGTTGGTGGTGCCGAAGACGAAATCCACGTAAGGAGCCCGGGACTGGATCCGGGCCCCTTCCTGCTGGGCAACGCAGCCGGCGACGCCGATGAGAACGTCCGGGCGCAAGTCCTTGATCTCGCGGAACCGCCCCAGATCGCTGTAGAACTTCTGCTCGGCCTTCTCACGCACGGCGCAGGTATTCAGGATGACGCAATCGGCCGCCATCGGGTCGTTGACCAGGGCATACCCCTCGCGGGCCATCAGGCCGGCGATCCGCTCCGAATCGTGGACGTTCATCTGGCACCCGAACGTCACGATGGCAACCGTTGATCTCGATACCGTCTCGGACAATGAATTTCCTCAAGGGTCGATGTTGCGGCGACCACGCCCGATCGAAGATTACTCCCTATCATCCGATGGCGCAAGCCGCGGGGGATGTCCATCGAACCGCCGCGTCTCGGCCGGTCCAATATTTTCCGCTAATCGAACCTTAGGATCGTGCCGCTCTGGTCCACGTGAACCGTTCGGAAATAGGGCGGATCGGGATATCCGGGACTCAGCGGGCCGCAGGCCGCCGTCTGGACCAGAAACGGCCTTTCATCGTCAAACAGGGTCCGCACGGGGGCCCCTGAGTACCCGCCGTAGTAGATCCGCATCCCCGGAGCCACTCTGAATTCCGCGTTCCAGTGAGCATGGCCCGACAAGACGAGATCCACGACCGGTCCCGAGTAGGCAGGATCCGCCTCCTTTTCGCCCCGGCAAAGGTGAAGGAACTGACTCGCGTAGTGGTTGATCGTTCCGTGATGGACGGAAATCCGCCCTTGTTCCAGCAGCACCTCGTCCTTTCCCGCCGGGATCGCCGGGGCTTTTTTCACGTTGACGGGCGGGGCGTGCAGGCAGACGAAAATTCTCGTCTTTCCCTTGCCCTCCGAACGGATCGCCGCGAGGACGCGCTCGAGCCAGACGATCTGACCGGGCGAATAGTATTCGTTGGCGGGATAGAACGCCATGCTGTCCGGCACCCCTCCCAACAGGTTGTCTGGGATGCTCAGACGGGCCATTTTCTTGTTTCCCCCGTCCCACAGGTATTGCCCCGTGAAGCAGTCCGGTCCCGTGTCCATCATGACGAAGTAGTTCGATCCGTAAGACACCGCGTAATTGAAAAAAGGGTTGATATTGAGAAAGTAACCGTGAAGAGCCCGTGCCCCCGCCTCGATGGGGACGATGGCACGACTGACCATCTCCCTCACCCACGCAGCGAGGACCCGATTGACGGCGTAATGGATCGCGCCCGCGATGAGGGGCGCCGAGAGCGCGGCGGCATCCCCAAATCCGCGGATCCACAAGCCGGGAACCGCCGACACGACTGGGACCAGGACTTTCGCCTGCCAAGTCCGGGAGTAACCAAGGATTCGCTTCGCCGCGGCGTGCAGCAGGTTCTCCTTCGAGATCGGAGAACCCTCCCGCACGATCCGCTCGAACACCTCGTTCCGCTTCGCTTCGAGGCGTTCCACGGTATCGTTGTACTCGAAGTCGAAATGGCCGGCCTCTGCGTCGGTGAGCCCGAAGGTCGAAGCCGCGTCGGCCACGTCGTACGGATGAAACCTCCAGTCATGGTTCCCCGTTGTAGTGAAAACGGGCACGCGGAGGCCCGTGTTGCCCCGGGCTCCTTCGCTGCCTCCGCCCGTCACGATCTCGGTAAAGACTTCCCAGTTGTTGCCCGGGTCCAGGGCCCCGTCGCTCACGCCCTGGTTGACGAAATCCACCAGGTCTCCGCCCAAAATGACGAAGTCGAGTTCTCCCCGGTCCGCCATTCCGTTCGCCTTCTCGACGAACCCTCTCAGCCTGTCGTTGAAGTTGTTGAAACGGCCGACGGTTCCGACCGCCACGGCCACCTCGCTCTCGATCAGATCGTTCCGGCGGGCCAGGTGAAGGTCCACGAGATGAATGAACCGGACACCGCGGGGCGGAGCCGGCGTCAAGCAGACCGCGTGCATTTTCCGCCGAGAGACCCGATCGTCGAGACATAGATCGTAAAGGGTGGGCCGAAATTCGTCTTTCACCCGTCTCAGGACTCGATCCGGGCGGAATGCGGAGAGCGAAAGGAGTACCTTGAAGACCCTGGCGTCGCCGCCGAAGACCCCAACCAGAAGCTCCTGGCTCACGATCTCCCGGGTCTCGCCCACGGAGGAGCAAGGATGAGGAATTCCGGGGATCTCGCGAACATCCTCAACGACCAGGAGGATCCGGCCCAGGCCGGGATCCCGGTTGGACGAAGACGGGACAAGGCTCCATTGCCCGAAGGCCGCTTCTCTCGACGCGACGAGAGCGGAGATCGGGCCGCTTCCTTGCCCGGCCGCAAGAAATACGAACTGCGGACAACCCAGGCTTGGGCTGAGGACAAGCGGAAACTCGCCGGGATGAAGCAATCGATCTTCCCCGCCTGAAAGACGGCTAAGCGATCGCCGCCACGACAGCGCCGGTCGACAACACGATCAACAGCCCGATGGACATGAATCCCACGTCGCCCCCTTCCACGTCCCGTCTCGCCAGGAATGCGGCCTGACCCGCCGCGTACCAGGGGACGAACGCGAGGACGGCGAAGATCAAGTTGATCCATACGCGGTCCGGATGTCCCGCGCCGGCATGGATCAAGACGAGGACCAGGATCAGGGCCGGAAGAATCGTCATCACGTTGACGGTCACGTGGACCCGCACACTCTCGCCGCGTTCGATCATCAAGTACACCTTGGCGAACTCGATCCCGAAGAACAGCACGGTCAGCGCGCCCATGGCGGCCAGGAGGTCCCCCTCGCCCAGGGCCAGGACGGACCCGATCCGCTCGAACGGTTCCCACGACGACCCCTCCAGGAGTTTCCGAGCGATCTCCACCGATCCCCCCTTCGTTTCTCAGGACCGCCGCGCGGCGAGGGCGGCCCCGAATCTTTCTACGTCCTCCAGTGCGCCGCCGCTCAGGCCGTAGCGAGGTTGAAGGAGCCATCTTAGCCAACGCGGACGGCCGGCCTCGCCCGTGGCCAGGTACGCCGCGAGCGTGAAAAGCCGCGATGGTTCGCGACCGGCGTGCTCGTAGGCCCGGCTTCCGACGACGCGCGCGCCGAAGCGCTCCAGATGCCTGACCACCATCGCCTGGCTTCTCCGCCAAAGACCGCGACAGACGACGATGACCGCCGCGTCACGGCCTTCGAAGAACGCCCGGTTCCCCTCGTCCTGGAACACCGCCTCCACCGGCGCCGAGACCCCGACGAACCACGTCTGAGCCTCGACGACGACAAGATCGTAGTCGTGCTCAGCCGGAAGACGGAGGGGCTCGATTCGAGCGGGGCGCCGCAATATGGCCCGGCCCGCGATTCTCAGGAACTGTCCCAAGGACCGGAACGGAAACGAGAAGAGGTCCCGCTCGATCGGCCGGATCGGGAAGGAATCCACGGTATACCCGCCCGATTCGAGGCCCCTCTTCAGAAAGAGGACGCTCTGCCTTCCCGTACCCGTGAGCGAGTAGAACAGGATCGCCGCACGTCTCGGTACGGATCCGTTCCCTTCCCAGACCTCCCCAGCGTTCATCCGGGCGAGATCGGGCGCCTGGAGCTGGATGAGGTACAAGGCAAAAATGAAAGCGAAAATCCCGTCCCAGAGCCCCATGAGAAGAAAGAACCCGTGCAGGCCCGCGAAGATGTAATAGTAAACCGCCGTCAGAGAGAAGAACCCTTTTCCCACGATCCCGACCTTGAGCAAGTCCCGGCTCCGCGGGGGGTCGCGATAGACGTAATACGCGAGGAGCCCGTTCGCAAACGACAGCCCCGCCATCCAGACGAAGTAGTGCGGGTCCAGCGGGAGCGGAATTCCAAGCCGTTCGAAGAGGGGCCGCTGGAAGAGGAGGAGCCCCAGGGCCCCACCGCAGTTGGCCAGCGCCGTCACGAGGCACGCCAGACGAAGCCACCGGCCCGGGATTGGAGGGACCCTCGATCCCCCGCACCCGCCGGGGCCGGGAGGCAGCCTTGGCCGCCAAACGTCAGGCGATCCGGAAACCATCGGAGATCCTCTCGGCGAGAGCGGCGATCGTCAGGGAGGGGTTGGGCCCCACGGAGGTCGGAAGAATGCTGCCGTCCGCCACGTAGAGTCCGGGATGCCCAAAAGCCTCACCCTCCGCGTTCACCACGCCGCGGTCAGGGCTATCCGCCATCGCGCATCCTCCCAGGGGATGTACGGCGATGAGCTTGTCCATGTACGTGAGGGGATTGAGGACGAGCTTTCCGCCCAGCGCCTTCGCAATCCTCGCCGCCGCCCGTTTCTGTCTTTCGAAATGGAGGCGGCTTCCGTCGATCCGCCACTTCACGACCGCCTCGCCCCGATCGTCGAGCTCGATCGAGCCGTCGGAGCGATCGCGTCCCATCCCGAGAAGGACCATCATCCGCCTCATGTAGGCATCGTTATCCAGCATGAGCGATACCTCGTCGCCGACGTTGACCTCGGGAGTCCCGCCGAGGAGCCCCCTCGCCCAGGCTTTGACGACTCGAACGAGCCGGACGAGCGTCCGTGGCGAAGGGAGCTTCCCGACGGCGTACCATGCGATCAAGGGCGGGATTCCCCCGTCCTCGATGACGAGGCTGTGCGGAAATCCGTCAGGGTAGGGGGAGTAACGGGACTGGATGGCGTACGTGATGGTCGGTCCTCGCGTCGGGTGGACCTCTTCCTTCGTCTCGACGACGGTCGCCTCGATGTCGCCGTTGCCGCACCACCCCCGCCCCAGCGCGTCGCTGAGCCTGGGGAGCGATCCTTTCTTCTTGAGCCGCAGCAGGAGCCTCGTCGTCCCGATCGAGCCGCACGAGACGACGACCGCGCGCGCGCGTATTTCCCGGCCCGCCGCGGTCTCGCGCTCTCGAGGATTCTTGTACGCGACGCGGTATCCCCCGCCGGGCAGGGGGACGACATCGTCCACCTCCGCTTCCGTTCGGACCTCCGCCGGAACTCGCTTCTCTCCCAGCAGGGCCCGGTTGCGAGCCCTGGCGATGTAATTCAGGTTCAGCGTGCTCTTCGCGTGGATGTTGCAGCCGACGTTGCACTCCCCGCACTTGTTGCACCGCGACTGAACGACCCCGTGGCGGTTTCGGGATTGTTCGCCGGGAAACGCTCCCTTGAACCAGAGCGCGAGAGGCGGGAACGAGCCCGCGGGGTTACCCGTCGCTTCCCCATCCTTGGCCAGGCGGGCGGCAACTTCGTTGAGCAGCCGGGTCTTCGGTGTATCGCGATAGTACGGATCCGCGAACGGATAGGGGGCCGCCTCCATCGTTTCGAGGACCCTGCGGTAGTACGGCTCCAGCACGGCCCGGCTGATCCCTCGCGGCCAGCCTTGAAAGGAGTCCTCGTCCATCGGCATGAGGACGCTCGAGTAGATCAGCGAACCGCCTCCCAGCCCGCTGGACGTGACCGTCAGGACGTCGCTGTCGGGATGGGCCAGGACCTCGAAGAGGCCGAAAAGACCGTCCCCGGGGTCCCACGGCGCGCTCCGGATCTCCTCCATCGAGCGGGGAAACTCGCCGAAACCGTACTCCCTTCCCCTCTCGAGAAGGCAGACCCTGTACCCTTTTTCGGCCAGGCGGCACGTCATGACCGAACCGCCGAAACCGGACCCGATTACCACAACGTCGGTGTCAAAGCTTTCCGCGTTCATTCGGATGCTACGAACCTCCGTCCGCGACCTCCAACAGCATTGGATTCAACCCCAACTCCTTGCGGAGCCGAATCGCTTCCAAAAGGGCTCTCGACCTTGGTTTCGGCCCGCCCGCCTGGATGACGAAGTATCCCTGGCGGGTCTCGATGATCTCCGCGTTCGGCACCCGCGAACGGAGCCTGGAGTCTTCCTCCCTGGCCTTCGGGAGGGAGTCGGTTCTCGCCAGGACCACGTAGTAGAACGGCTCCTGAACCTGGATCCCGGGGTTGAACGCTTTCCGGACGGGGACCGGCGAACTCGCTTGCGCGTACGCACGGGCAACCCCCAGACCCGGAGGGAACCAGCCCTCGTTGTTCTCGTTCTCCGAACGCTTCTCTCCGGGCGCCGTGCCCCCGCCGCGGATAATGGGCACGCCCGATGACTCGAGCAATGCATTCGACAGATTCTCGGCGTCTCGGGCGACGCCGGAAGCGTTGTAAGCGTTCAACGTGCCGCTCAAGAGAGCCGGGATTCCCAAGGCCGTCATGAACGTGTCCCTTGGCCTCGATGGGATCTTCCATTCGAAGATCATGATCACGAGACCCACGATCGCGCCGAAAGCCAGGGCGAGAAGCCCAAAATCGAGAGAAAAGTACCGAATGCTGCTTCCTTCGGTCGACGACGCGAGGGCCGCGATCAGCCTCGGGAGGACCATCGCCGTCAGGCCCGCCACCAACCCGATAAAGAACTTGAACGCAGGTGCGTCCATCTTCGCTTTTTGGGTCTCCTTGGGCATGGCAGGCTTCCCCCTCCAGTAAACTAGCAGGCTGGCTGAGACATGCCGCAAGACGGATGCCGGGGCCCGGGGTCCTTTGGGTGCCGGCCTATCCTGCGGAAAAGAATCGATGTTTCAAGGAGATCGAAACGGCCATCCTCGACAAGCTGTCCTTCGTTTTCACCGCGTGTTCCCGATTCCTGACAGTGCGGGCACTTTTTCAGACGGGGACGCGGGAGATTCCCCTTCTGCTATACTTGCCCGAGATGCCGCGGCTCGACCCTTCTCAAATTCTCACATCCGACACTTGTCTCCCCTGCCCGGTTTGCTGCGTCTTTCCGGACCGTTCCACGCCGTTCCGTCCCTTCTTCACAGGGGAGGAGATATCCTCTCGCTCTTCGAACGAGATGGAGAGGATCCATCTCTTCGGGACGTTGACAACGGCAACCGGATCGCAGGCCGAGCTCGTCGAAGAAGACGACCGCTTCCATTGCCCGTTTCTCGAATTATCGACCCACGCCTGCCGAATCTATCGCGACCGCCCCCTCGACTGCCGCCTATACCCGTTCATGATCGCCTACACGCTAGGTGGAGAGCGTGTCCATCTCGTCCTCGATCTCCACTGTCCCCCCTTCCGCGATGACCCCGACTCGGCCCGCGTCCGCGGCCACGCGGCGCAGCTCGCCCGCTTTATTGAGGACCAGGCGGCCTGGATCGCGGCGCCCGCCGTTCGCGGCATCGTGGCCCATCCACAGGAAACGCATCATCCGGTCGCTCCCCTCCCGAAGCTGACCGGCCTTCTGATAGGTCGCGGGGGTGGATTTCGAACTCTCTTTCCCGGCGATCGGCGGCGGTTTCCGGACGCCCAAACGTCCTTTACGCGCGCTTTCTTGTCCCACTACCTCTGGCGTGACCGCATGAACCTCGTCTGGAAACCGTTCATGGACGGACTCCTGCTCGCGGCCTTCGAGGGGGGCGACTCCTTCATCCCCTGCCCCCCCGTCGGCGCGGCC
>JACPZO010000114.1 GCA_016195465.1 Nitrospirota bacterium | reverse complement strand
CCTACGTCGTCGCGGAGGTTCCGGAGGGAAGGCCGGTGACCGAGGGGAATTCTGGCAAGGACGTCTGCGACCTGTACACAGAGACAGGGGGAAGCATTGAACGGACTTGACAGGATACGTGAAGCGGCGGGCAGGGACGATTGAATTCCCTACCCCGATCAAAGGCTTTGCGTGAACCACCCGAGGTAGGAGCCGTATGAGGTAATTCCTCATGTACGGATCTGTGCGGGGGGCGCCCGGCAACGGGCGTCCCTACCGCGAAGAACCCGGGCGTTTTGTTTTTGTCAAGGCGCAGGAGTCCAGGGCCATGTCATCGTACGGCATCGGGCTACGTTGATGCATTTAGGGCAAAACATTTATCGGAAGCTTCCCCCTTCGTAAAACACTCAGGCTACGTTGATACTGAGCGTGCATTTGGGTGGGCACGTCTTCTTTACGAACGTACGGTTTTGGGTATAATACGGACGGCTATCTTTCCAGCGTGACCGATCCCCTGGGGCGGGTGGGGTGAGAACTCAACTCCCGCTGTGCGGGAAGGCCGCCTTTTAGAGCACCATAAACCTGTCCTGGATCGGACGAAAGGGCGCGCGGGCGTGATTGATGAACTCGTTGAACTGTGTTACGAACTCGATGTATGCGTCCACGTCAACGCGGCCGTCCTTCAGGAAGGGGTTGTGTCGCCCGGCCGCTACCGTTTCCATGTCCCGTCGGAACGATTGGGACGCTGCGAGCTCGACGAACTCCCTTTCTGATTCAGGCGAGAGCCTCACTTCCCAAGGCCTCCACGGATCTTGTCGTACATCTCGTCCAATCCAAGAAGCCCGCAATAGGTCTTGATAAGATTCCAATCAACGTTTTCCGGGCTGACGGCCAGCAATCGCCTGATGTCCGCCGTGTCCGAGTAATCCCGCGATGGGTTATTCTTGATCGCCTGAAGCTTCAGCCCCACTATGTCCTCCGGCCTTAGCACCTTGATCCGCAGGGATCCGCCGTGCACCTCCTTCTCCGCCGCCCTCTGGAGCATTTCGATGCTCGCCGACCTGAACGCATGCAAAAAGTCCACTTCTCCGAATAGATTCAGCGGGGAGATGTACTGCGATACGTTCTCACTCCGATGCCTGCATTCGTATCCCAGGTCATGCATGATCCGATCAACCTTTTCCAGGTCGTCACGGCGAATGAGGAAGTCGATATCCACGGTGGCGCGCGGAACTCCCCATACGCCCAGGGCCAGCCCTCCCATCAAGGCGTAGCGGACATCCATCTTGTCGAAGGCCGAGACAAGTTTTTCGAGGACAATCTTGAAGTCCATCTTTGCGCCATCCTATCACGGAACAAGACGGGCCGCCAGCTGGAGCGGGCGAAAGCGCCGCCCCTTACGCCGGCTGGGCTGCGGCCTTACGGAATGCGAGCTCGCCCCCCTCGACGTCCACCTCCACCGTATCCCCGTCCCGGAACTCGCCCGCGAGGATCCGCGTGGCCAGCGGGTTCTGGACGAGGCGCTGGATCGCCCGCTTGATCGGCCGGGCGCCGAAGTGGGGATCGTACCCCTCGCGGGCGATCAGCGATCTTGCGGCGTCCGTGAGCGTCACGGAAATCTTCCTGTCCGCGAGATATTTCGACAGGCGCCCGAGCTGGATCTCCACGATCCGGGCGAGCTGATCGTCCGTCAGGGCGTGGAACACGATGATGTCGTCGATCCGGTTGAGAAACTCGGGCCGGAAGGTCGCCTTGAGCGTTTCCTGAACGCGGCGGCGCATCTCGGCCTCGTCGGCCCTCCCCAGGTCATGGATAAACTGGCTCCCCACGTTGCTCGTCATGATGACGACCGTATTCTTGAAGTCCACCGTCCGGCCGTGGCCGTCCGTGAGTCTCCCGTCGTCCAGGACCTGGAGCAATGCGTTGAAGACGTCGGGGTGCGCCTTCTCGACCTCGTCGAACAGGATGACGGAGTAAGGGCGGCGCCGGACGGCCTCGGTCAGTTGTCCGCCCTCCTCATATCCGACGTAGCCGGGAGGGGCCCCGATCAGGCGGGCGACGGTGTGCTTCTCCATGTACTCGCTCATGTCGAGGCGCACCATCGCCTGCTCGTCGTCGAAGAGGAATTCGGCCAGAGCGCGTCCCAGCTCCGTCTTCCCGACGCCCGTCGGTCCCAGGAAGAGGAACGAGCCGATCGGCCGGTTCGGGTCCTGGACGCCGGCGCGCGCCCGCCGCACGGCGTTGGCGACGGCCTCGACGGCCTCGTCCTGCCCGACGACCCGCGCCCGGAGACGGTCCTCCATCCGGAGGAGCTTCTGCACTTCCCCTTCCAGCATCCGCGCGACGGGAATCCTCGTCCACCGCGAGACGATCTCGGCGATGTCCTCCTCGTCCACCTCCTCCTTGAGAAGCGCGCCGCCGGCCTGGACCCCCCGCAAGCGGGCGTTTTCCGCTTCAAGCTCCTTGTGGAGGGAGGGAAGCGTTCCGTACTTGAGCTCGGCGGCCCGGCCGAGGTCCCCTTCGCGCTCGGCTTTCTCGGCTGAGAGGCGCGTCTCCTCGACTCTGGCCTTGAGGTTCCGGATGGCGGCGATGACCGCTTTCTCCTGCTCCCACCGTGTCTTGAGCCCGTCCCGGGATGCGCCGATCTCGGCGATCTCGCTCTCGATGTTCGAGAGCCGCTCCTTCGAGGCGGCGTCCTCCTCCTTCTTGACGGCCTGTTTTTCGACCTCGAGCTGGCGGAGGCGCCGTTCCGCCTCGTCCAGCTCGGCCGGCATGGAGTCGATCTCCATCCGGAGCCGGGAGGCGGCCTCGTCGATCAGATCGATGGCCTTGTCCGGCAAGTGCCGGTCGCTGATGTACCGGTGGGAGAGGACGGCCGCGGCGACGAGGGCGCTGTCCTGGATCCGGACGCCGTGATGGACCTCGTACTTCTCCTTGAGGCCCCGCAGGATCGAGATCGTGTCCTGGACGGACGGCTCGCCGACGAACACGGGCTGAAATCTCCGCTCCAGGGCGGCGTCTTTTTCGACGTGCTTCCGGTACTCGTCGAGCGTCGTTGCGCCCACGCACCTGAGCTCGCCGCGGGCCAGGGCGGGCTTCAGCATGTTCGAGGCGTCCATCGCGCCCTCGGCCGCGCCCGCTCCGACGAGCGTATGAAGCTCGTCGATGAAGAGGATGATCTGCCCTTCGGCTTCGGTGATTTCCTTGAGGACGGCCTTGAGCCGGTCCTCGAACTCGCCGCGGTACTTGGCTCCCGCGATGAGGGCGCCCAGGTCGAGGGCGACGACGCGTTTGGACTTGAGCCCCTCCGGGACGTCGCCCTCGACGATCCGCTGGGCGAGACCTTCGGCGATCGCCGTTTTTCCGACGCCCGGCTCGCCAATCAGGACCGGGTTGTTCTTTGTCCGGCGCGAGAGGACCTGGACCACGCGGCGGATCTCCTCGTCCCGCCCGATGACGGGGTCGAGCTTCCCGCGGCGCGCGAGATCCGTGAGGTCCCTGGCGTAGCGGGTCAGCGCCTGGTACTTGTCTTCCGGATTCTGGTCCGTGACCCTCTGGCTTCCGCGAACCTCGACCATGGCGGCGAGGACGCGGTCCGTGGTGACGCCGGCCTTCTTGAGGATTCGGCCGGCGGCTCCGTCGTGTTCGACCGCGGCGAGAAGGAGGTGCTCGACGCTCACGTATTCGTCCTTGAGGTTGTCGGCCTCGTGCTGGGCCCTCTCGAAGAGCGCGGCGAGGCGCGGGGCGATCGCCATCTGCCCGAGGGCGCCGGGGCCGCTCACATGGGGGAGCCGGTCGAGCTCCGTCTCAAGCTCCCGTGCGAGGCGCGGCGGGTCCGCCCCGAGCTTCTTGAGAATGGCGGGGACGACGCCCTCTTCCTGCTTGAGCAGGGCGGCCAGGAGGTGCAGGGCGTCGATCTGCTGGTGGTGCCGGCTGTCGGCTTCTCCCTGGGCCGAATGAAGGGCTTCCTGGACCTTGACGGTCATCTTGTCGTATCTCATCGCTTTCCTCTTTCCGGTTTTGCGTTCTTCCGCTTGGGCGCGGCGGGCTTCCGGGGCCGCTCCACTTGGACGTTGATCACGCGCCGCGGCGTCACGGGAACGAGCGCTTTCTCGTCCTGGAGGCGGCGCCGGAGGGCGCTTCGCGCCTCATCGGGAAAGGAGGCGAAGAAGCGCTCCAGGTCTCCCTGTATTCGCTCGATCCTCTCCCGCAGCCGAAGGATGACCTCGACGCCGGCCAGGTTGATGCCGAGGTCCCGCGTGAGGGTCAGGACCAGCTCGGCCCGGCGGACGTCGACCTCCGAGTAAACGCGCGTGTTCCGCTCCGATCGGCGCGGTCTCAGGAGCCCTTCCCGTTCGTAGATCCGGAGGGTCTGCGGATGGACGCCGAGCATTCGGGCCACGTAGCCGATCAAGTAGGCCGCATCTTCCCGTTCGGTCGACATCGATCGCCTCGATCAGGCCTTGGCGGCCCGCCGCGCGAATCCGCGGAAGCGGATCGCCTCTCTCGGGTTTTCCGGATGATGCTTCTCGAAATTCCGGAGGGACTCCCGGGCTTCGGCCGACAGGTTCTCCGGCGTCGAGACCTGGATCGTCACGTACTGGTCCCCCGCGCCCCCCCCCTTGAGGTGGGGGACGCCCTTGCCGCGCAGACGGAACTGCTTGCCGCTCTGGGTGCCGGGCGGGATAGCGAGGGAGGCCATTCCCTCGATCGTGGGGACATCGACCCGCGCCCCGAGCGCGGCCTCCACGGCCGTGACCGGGATCGCGCAGTAAAGGTTGTCGCCGATCCGCTCGAAGAACTCGTGCGGGCGGACCCGCGTGATGATGTAGAGATCTCCCGGCGCGCCCCCGTCCCGCCCCGGCTCTCCCATTCCGGCCAGCCGGACGCGCGATCCGTTGTCGACGCCGGGTGGGATCTTGACCTGGACCCGCTCGGTTCGCCGGGTGCGGCCCGCTCCCCGGCACGTTTTGCACGGGGTTCGGATGACACTCCCGGCGCCTCGGCAACCGGGGCATGTTTGCGACAGGCGGATCGCGCCGCGGACCGTCGTCACCTGGCCCGTTCCCCGGCACGTCTGGCACGTCTCGGGTTTCGTTCCTTTTTCGGTCCCCATCCCGTTGCAGTCGCCGCAGGCCACGTCGCGCTGAAGGGAGATCATCGTTTGCGTGCCGAAGATCGCTTCCTGGAGGTCCAGCTCCATCGAGTAGGAAATGTCGGCGCCCGTTTCCGGGCCGGCGGCCGGGCGCGCCGGGCCGCCGAAGATCGAGCCGAAGAAATCCCCGAAGACGTCCCGGAACGTTCCGCCACCGAAGGCGAATTCCTCCGGCCGGAATCCGGGGCTGGTTTCCGCAGGCCCGGCCTCGAACGCGCCGTGGCCGAATCGGTCGTACTGGGATCGCTTGGAGGAGTCGGAGAGGACCTCGTAGGCCTGGTTGATATCCTTGAAGCGCTGTTCGGCCGTCTTGTCGCCCGGATTGAGGTCGGGGTGGTGCTGGCGGGCGAGCTTGCGGAACGCCTTCTTGATCTCGTGCTCAGATGCGTCTCGCTTGACGCCCAGCACGTCGTAATAGTCGCGTTTAGCCACGAGATTCCCCCGGCATGCGTGAAAGTGGTATAGGTCTTGAGCCGGTTATTGTCAAGTCGCGGCGTTCATCCTTCTTGGTGAGGGGAGAATTCCATCGTTCTGGAAGTCGTCGAGGCGCGCGGCCATGGGCGTGCATCGGGAAGGGCCATCCGTCGAGTTGACAGGGGGGCCACCGTATGGTACTTGATGATAGAAGGGAAACGGTCTTGAAGGCGGGCGTATCGTGAAAGTTCTTCGGTTTTTCCTATGGTTGCCTCTTGTCGCGGTCCTTTCTCCGGCGGCTTCGGCGGATATCTACAAATACGTCGACGAAGAAGGAGTGGTCCATTTCTCGAGCGCGAGGAAGGGCCCCCAATATCAACTCGTGGTCCGGGAGGAAAAGGGAACGAGCGGGAAACACTCTTCCGTCCCGCCGACGGTGCGGGAAGACCACGCGCGGACGATCGGGGCGAAGTCGAGCGCGTACAACGTCGATCCGGAGCTGGTGAAGGCGATCATCCGGGTGGAATCGGGATACAACGCCACGGCGGTCTCTCGAAAGGGCGCCCAGGGGCTCATGCAGCTCATGCCGGGAACGGCCCGCCGCATGAGCGTCGAGAATCCGTTCGATCCGGCGCAGAACATCGAGGGGGGGGTCCGGTACTTCAAGTACCTGATGGGGCTCTTCGCCGGGAACGTCCCTCTCTCCCTGGCCGCGTACAACGCGGGGGAAGAAGCGGTCAAGCGATATGGGGGGATCCCGCCTTATTCCGAGACGCGGGATTACGTTACGAAGGTGCTCCACTACTACCGGAATCCGAACTCGCCGCTGCCGGCGACGCTCGTCTCCAGCGGCCCGCGCCGCGCGTCCCGGCCGATCTTCCGGGTGGTGTCGGCGGACGGAACGGTCATGTATACGGACGTCCCTCCGACCGCCGGCGGATCCGCCGAGGCCCGCCGGCTCCGGTTCTGAGGGCCGGAGGCGGGGGACTGCCGCGGGGAACGCGCAAGGAAAGGAGTCCAGGGATGGAAGATCGCCGGAAGTTCAGACGGGTCGGAGTCAGGCTTCCCTCCGTTTTCTCGGTGGGCGAGGCCTGGCAGACGGCGAGCACGAGAAACCTCTCGGAGGAAGGGGTCATGAGCTGCCTTCCCGAAACCCTTCCGATCGGGACGCCGGTCCAGTTCAAGATTTTCTTTCCCGAAGCGCACTCGATCTTCGCCGTCACCGCCGCGGGGAGCGTGGTCTGGGTCGATCCTGCGGAGGCGCCCGGCGGCGTCCGCCACGGAATCGAGTGGAGCGCCGCTTCGATCCACAGGGGCGACCGGCAATTTCTCAAGACATTCGTTGCCCGGACCGGGAAGATCGCCTGATCTCCGCGGTTGAAAAAGCCATGGATGGACTTTTTCAACATCCTGATAGAGGCTTGCGATGATCGAGGTAACGGAAACGGCCGCCCAGGCGGTGATGGTGTCGGCGGCGTCGAACGAATGCGGCGGAGAAAAGAAGGCACAGAGGGGCAGAGGGACAAAGGCACAGAGGGGCAGAGGGACAAAGGCACAGAGGGGCAGAGGGACAAAGGCACAGAGGCACAGAGGGAGGTTGCTGAAAAACCCCCTCTCCCTTCGGGAGAGGGCGGGGGTGAGGGCGACCTTACTCTCATAAACGTTTGTTTTTACTATCCCCCTCATCCTGACCTTCTCCCGGGGGGAGAAGGGAAAAGACTTTTTCAGCATCCTGATAGGTTTTCATCTCGGTGCCTTGACCACTTTGTCCCTTTGTGCCTCTGCCACTCTGCTTCTTTGAGCCTCTGTCCCTCTGCGGCGCATTCAGGTTAGACAGCGACGAAAGATGCCTCCGGTGCCTCCTTGCGCTGGAGCTGGTGCTTCCGGTCCGCCTCGCCCCGCTCCGGAAAATCCGACCGGTAGTGCGCGCCGATGCTCCCCCGGCGGTTGAGGGCCGCCGCGGTGGTGAGCCGGCCGAGTGTGATCATGTTCTTGAGCTCGGTCGTTCGCCTGTCCAGGTAGTTCCCCGCCTCGATTTCCTCCCATCCGGCCAGTTCCTCGATTTCTTCCATCAGGCCGCGGGCGTCGCGGACGATGCCCACGCGGTTCCACATTCCCTTTCTGAGGCCGGCCCGGAGTTTTTCCACGAGGACGGGATCGAGCGGCGGGGAGGTCCGGAAGGGAAAAGCGGAGAGGCCGGCGGGACCCGCCGCGCGGGCAGGGCGGCCGGCGGCGCTCTCGGCTACGCGCGCGCCGAAAACGAGCCCTTCGAGCAAGGAGTTGGAGGCGAGGCGGTTCGCGCCGTGGACCCCCGTGCAGGCAACCTCGCCCGCCGCGAAGAGGCCCGGCAGATCGCTCGCGCCGCCGATGTCCGTCCGGACGCCGCCCATCATGTAGTGGGCGGCCGGGCAGACGGGAATCCAGTCCTCCGTCAGGTCCAGATCGAAGCGGAGGCAGGTGGCGTAGATCTGGGGGAAGCGCCGCCTGACGAACGAGGCGTCCATGTGCGTGAGGTCGAGGAACACCTTCGACGACTGGGTCCTTTGCATCTCGGACCAGATGGCGCGGGAGACGACGTCGCGGGAGGCAAGCTCGGCGGCCGGATCGTACCGGCGCATGAAAGCCTCTCCCGCGAGGTTCCGGAGGATTCCGCCTTCGCCGCGGATCGCCTCGGAGAGGAGGAACTGCGGGGCGTTGGTGTAGTAGAGGGCCGTCGGGTGGAACTGGACGAACTCCATGTCCATGAGCGTCGCGCCCGCCCGGTGGGCCGCGGCGACGCCGTCTCCCGTGGCGACGGGCGGGTTTGTCGTGCGCAGGTAGAGCTGGCCCAGTCCGCCGGTGGCCAGAATGACGGCGCGGGCCCCGACGAGCAGGAGGCGGTTTCCCTCCTCTTCGAGGACGAGCGCTCCCCGGCAGACGCCGTCCTCGACGACGAGATCGACGGCCATGGCGAACGGGAGGCGGGTGACGTTGGCGAAGGACTGCGCCCGGGAAAGAAGGACGCGCTGGATCTCGTGGCCCGTGGAGTCCCCTCGGGCGTGGACGATCCGGCGCACGGAGTGGGCCCCCTCGCGCGTGAAGGCGAGCTCGGCCCCTTCGCGGTCGAACGCCGCGCCCCAGTCGATCAACTCCCGGATGCGGGAGGGGCCTTCTTCCACCATGACGCGGACGGCGTTTTCGTCGCAGAGACCGTCTCCCGCCTTGAGCGTGTCCTCGACGTGGAAGGCGATCTCGTCCTCGTCCGAGAGGGCGACGGCCACGCCGCCCTGGGCGTACTCCGTGGCGCCCACGCTGGGGAGGTCCTTCGTGACGACGAGGACGTTTCCGTGAGCCGCCAGGCCGATCGCGGCGCGAAGTCCCGCCACGCCCGATCCGATGACGAGGAAGTCGGTCGTCAGCGTGTCCGGTATGTGGATCGTTTGCGGATTCACCGGTTCTCCAATATCTTGGCCACGGAGGCACAGAGGCACGGAGGCACAGAGGCACAGAGGCACAAAGGCACAGAGGGACAGAGGCACAGAGGCACAAAGGCACAGAGAGAAGACTGGGATTGGGGAGTATGGGTTGCGCGCAAGCATTTCTCTTCCCTTCTCCCACCCCTAATCCATGTCCCGTTCCCCCGCGATTCCGTTCTGTCCCTTCAATCCTTGCCGTCTACTCCGAACTCACTCTGTGCCTTTGTGCCTCTGTGGCGTTCTTCATCCGCCGTCAATACAGGAACATCGGCTTGCCCATCACGTACCGGACCTTGGGGCGGTAATTGTCCGTATCGTACAGCTCATCCACGTCCACCCGCTTCACCCCTTCCGTGAGCACGGAGAGGGGGACGTGCGCGTAGATTCCCTGGCGGAGGGCGACCATCTGGGCGTGAGAGCGGGAGAGAGCGAGGCTGAGGGCCATGTGCGCGAAGTTGACGGCCACCATGAGGTCCAGCGAGTCCGGCGCGCCGGAACGCATGAGGTACGAGAGGGGCTGGTAGATGATCTCCTCGCCGGTGATCTTCTTGAGCATCTCACCCGCGATCAGCCCGATGCCGCCGAGCTTCTTGTGGCCGTAGGCGTCCTCTTCTCCGCGCTCCAGGGCCTGTGCGCCCATCATGCGGGCTCCTTCGGAGATCGTGACGACGGCGTAGCGGCTTGGATTCGCCCGCTTGTCCTGCGCGAGGAAGCGGGCGAGTTTCTCCAGGTCGAAGGAAACCTCGGAGATGATCGCCCGATCTACGCCCGCAAGGTATGACGCGATGAGGGACGTCTCGCCGGAGTTCCGGCCGAAGAGTTCGACCACGAGGAGGCGTTCGTGGGAGCCCGCGCTCGTCCGGAGCTGGTGGATGAAGGAGACGCTCCGGGTCACGGCCGTGGAAAACCCGATGCAGTAGTCGGTCCCGTGGACATCGTTGTCCATCGTCTTGGGGATGGCGACGATGGGAACGCCTTCCTGGGCTAGGCGCTGGCCGTAGGAAAGTGTGTCGTCTCCGCCGATGGGAATCAGTGCGTCCAGTCCGAGACGCGAGATGACCCGCAGGATGTGGGGCGTGAAGTCGAGGAGGACCGAGGGACTCTTGCTGGTGGAGATCGGATCGGCCGGGTTGCGGAGGAAGGCCGGGGCCTCCGACGGCTTGACGCGGCCCGGGTTCGTCCGGGAGGTGTGGAGGATCGTCCCGCCGGTGCGGTCGATCGTCCGGGTGTTCTGCTTGTCGAGGGGCTGGACGCACGTTTCGCGCGTCCGGGGGTCGTCCGGGTCGTATTCCAGGAGACCCGCCCAGCCGCGGCGGATGCCGACGACCTCGCACCCTTCGTCCACGGCCCGGTAGACAAGGGCCTTGATGCAGGGATTGAGACCCGGAACATCTCCGCCGCCGGTCAGAACGCCGATCCGCATGATTTCTCCGCCAGATCGTGAAGCGTTTGGTTGACCGCAGAGGTCGCGGAGAGATGCCGTTGGATTGCAGTTTCCACAACTCCCATGCTCTTCTCCGCGCGCTCCGCGTTCTCCGCGGTTGGACGCAGTGCCGTTACCGGTAGTTGACGAACTGGAGCGGGACGCCGAAATCGGCGTCCTTGATCATCTTCATCACCGCCTGGAGGTCGTCGATCTTCTTGGCCGATACCCGGACCTGGTCTTCCTGGATCGCGGCCTGGACCTTGAGCTTCGTTTCCTTGATCCGCTTGACGATCTCCTTGGCCTTGTCGCCGGGGATTCCCTGCTGGATCTTGACCCTCTGGCGGACGGTCCCGCCGGCCGCCGGCTCGATCTTGCCGAAATCGAGCCCCTTGAGCGGGACGGCCCGTTTGACGAGCTTTCCCGTCAGGATGTCGACGACGCTCTTCAGCTTTCCCTCGTCATCCGAGATCAGAACGAGCTCGTCCTTCTCGATCGAGATGTCGCTCTTCGATCCCTTGAAGTCGAACCGCTGGCCGATCTCCTTCATCGCCATCGTGACGGCGTTGTTGACCTCCTGCATGTCGATCTTCGAAACCGCGTCGAACGAGTGCATGTCGGACATTCAATACCTCCCGGGCCGAAGCCGATTGTAAATTGCAAATTTAAGATTTCAAATTTTCAATTTTCAATTTTCAATTTCCAATTTGAAACATTCCTCCCTACTCCACCACCGCCGTTCCCTTCGGCGGCACGAAACGGAACCGTTCGTCCGGGATACCCTTGTTCATTGCAATCCGCGAGAACCGGATCGTCGTGGTCCCGCGGGCGCTGTCGTGCAGGGAAACGCG
Source organism: Nitrospirota bacterium (assembly GCA_016195465.1). Taxonomy (GTDB): domain Bacteria; phylum Nitrospirota; class RBG-16-64-22; order RBG-16-64-22; family RBG-16-64-22; genus RBG-16-64-22. The sequence continues at coordinate 28,264 of JACPZO010000114.1, read as the reverse complement.
GACGACCGCCCAGCTCTTGGGATCGACTTCCAGCATGACGCGCGTCAGCGTCAGGTCCTTCCGTTTCGGGATCAGCCGGAGGAGGATGTTTCCGTGCTGGTTGACGCGATTCTCCAGGGCGAAGGCGGGGTCGAAGTCCTCCCGGAGGCGTCCGATGCCGGCCAGGAAGTTCGTGGCCGAGCCGGGAGGAAAGGCTTCCGCCTGCCGGCGCTTGACGACCTGTTTCTGGTCCGGCTGGTAGATCCAGACATGGGTCCCGTCGAGGACGATCTCCTGGGAGATCGGCGCCGAGAAATTCCAGCGCATCTTGGACGGCTTCTTGATCGCCACCGTTCCGGACGTCTTCTCGGCGGCGCTCCCGCCGGGGAGGAGCGTTTCCTGCGAGAAGTGCGCCGAGAAATCCGCCGTCTCGCGGTAGACCGTCTCCAGGCGCGAGACGACCTCGTCGAGGGACTGGGCCGCGGCGGCCGGGGGGGCCAGAGAGAAGAAGATTCACCGATTCACCCATTCACCTATTCACCGTTGTGCGAGCTACCGTTCGTCCGGCGGGACGAGGACGTCGCGATCCCTATTCGGTCCGCGGGGGGCCGAGACGATGCCGTCCCGTTCCATGTCCTCGATCATCCTGGCCGCGCGGTTGTAACCGACGCGCATCCTGCGCTGCAAGTGCGTGATCGAGGCGTTGCGCGACGAGGCGACGATCGCGCGGGCCTGCTCGTAAAGATCGTCGCGCTCCTCGGCGGCCGCGTCCTGCGCGGCCAAGGCCTCGGCCTCGGCGCGGGCGGCCATGATCCGCTCCAGCGTTCCGTATAGAGGAACGGCTTGAGCCTTGGTGTGCTCGACGACGCGCGCGATCTCGGCTTCGGTGACGAACGCCCCGTGGATGCGCTGGAGGCGGTTCGTTCCGGGCGGCATGAACAGCATGTCACCCTTGCCCAGGAGCTGCTCGGCGCCCATGGAGTCCAGGATGGTCCGGGAGTCGATCTTGGAGGCCGTCTGGAAGGCGATGCGCGCCGGGAAGTTCGCCTTGATGACGCCCGTCAGCACGTCGACCGACGGGCGCTGTGTCGCGAGAATGAGATGGATGCCGGCGGCGCGCGCCATCTGTGCCAGCCGGGCGATGGACTCCTCGACCCGCCGGGCCGAGACCATCATGAGGTCGGCCAGCTCGTCGATGACGACGACCACGTAGGGGATCCGCTCGGCGGGCGGCGAATCGCCGCCCGACTTCGCCCCGCGGTTCTTATCTCCCTGGCCGCCGTCGATCATGGCGTTGTAGCTCTCGATGTTCCGGGCCCCGGCCGCGGCCAGGAGATGGTATCGGTGCTCCATCTCGGCGACCAGGCTCCCGAGCGCCTCTCCGGCCTTCTTCGACTCGGTGACGACCGGCTCGATCAGGTGGGGGATGTCTTCGTAAACGGACAGCTCCAGCCGCTTGGGATCGATCAGAAGGAACTTCACGTCGCGAGGGTGCGTGTTGAACAGGAGGCTCAGGATCATGACGTTGAGCCCCATGCTCTTGCCCGCGCCCGTTGCGCCGGCGACGAGAAGGTGCGGCATCCGGGCCAGGTCGGCGGCGACGGGGGTCCCGAAGATGTCCTTCCCGAGCGCGATCGTGAGCGGCGAGGCCGGCTCCCGGAATGCGGGCGAGGTCAGGATCGCCTTGAGGTGGACCGGCTCCCGGCCGGGGTTGGGGACCTCGATGCCGATGGCGGCCTTGCCGGGGATCTGCCCTCCGACGCGGACGGCGGGGGCCTTGAGGGCCAGCGCCAGATCGTCGGCCAGCGTGACGACCCGATTGATCTTCACGCCCGGCGCGGGCTCGTATTCGTACATCGTGACGATCGGCCCGGGGTAGACCTGCGTGACGCGCCCCTCGACGGCGAAGTCCCTGAGTTTGGCTTCGAGGAGCGACGCGTTCGCGAAGAGTTCTTCTTTCGTCTGTCCCGTGAGGGGCGGAGGCGGATCGGCCAGGAGCGAGAGAGGGGGAAGCTGGTAGACCCCTCCCGAATCCGGCCGCCGGCGCCCCGCGGGCCCCAGGTCGAGCTCCAAGGTTCCCGCGTCCGTCTTCGGGCGGCGGATCTTCGGCTTGGCGGCTCCCGCGGCCCCCGGCGGCGGCTCCAGCTCGTCCGCTCCGTCGGATCCCGGGGCGGTCTCCCGGCCGCCGGCGATCCTGGGTTTCGTCTCGGGCGCGGCGTGCGTGGCCGCTTCGCGCCGGCGGAGGGCCCGCTCGCGGTGGAGGACGACGGTCCCCGAGACGGCGGCCGCCGTTTGCCGAAGAGACGAGGCCGTGATTTGAAGGAGGCCGGCCAGCGTAAACCGGGTGGTGACGATCAGGGCGATGAGAAGGAAAGAGAAGAGAATGACAACCGTTCCGACGTCGGAGAAAAGGGAAACAAGCGCCCCGCGGGACAAGGTTCCCACGACGCCGCCCGGCGGAATCGGTTCGCCGAGAGGGAAGCGGTCGGGATAGAAATGGGCCGACAAGGCGGAGACGGAAACGAAGAGGAGGACGACGCCCAGGATCCCCGGCCACCTCCGCGCGTGTTCGTCGGCCTGCGGACGGAGGGAGCGGAGGGCGGCGACGAGGAAGGCGATCGGAAGAAGGTACGCCCCGCCCCCCAGGACCTGGAAGAAGAAGTCGGCCCCGAAAGCGCCGGCGACGCCGATCCGGTTCAGAATGCCGCCCCGGGATGAGGCGCTGTTGAGCGAGGGGTCCGCGGCCGAATAGGTGAGAAGGGCGAGGGCCGACAGGACGGCGAAGAGGAACAGCAAAACGGCCCGGATCTCATGGCTCCGGGAAGGGACGGGTGCGGCCTGGGTCATGTCCACCTATGATATCCGCGTCGGCGGCTCCAAGTCCAATACTGCGTGCTCGAAGCTCCCATTTTACATTCAACCTTCGACTCTTTAACCTTCGACTCTTTGACCTTCGACTAGATCTCGATGATCACCGGCAGGATCATCGGCTTGCGGTCCATCTTCTTCAGGATGAACTTCTTGAGGAGATTGCGGACCCGGGCCTGGACCATCGTCCACTCGCTCTTCGCTTCCGGCCCCATCTCATCGAGCGTTCCGACCACGACTTCCCGCACCTCCTGGAAAAGCTCCTGCGAGGCGTCCTCGAAGACGAACCCCCGGGAGATGATGTCGGGCCCCGAGAGGAGGCGTCCCGTCTGCTTCTCGATGGCGATGAGGATGAGGACGATCCCGTCGTGGGCAAGGCGCATCCGGTCGCGGAGAACGATGTCCCCGACGTCGCCGATTCCCTTTCCGTCGATGAACGTCCGGCCCGCGGTGACCCGGCCGCGCCGCGCCGCGTTTCCCTCCGCGTCGAACTCGAGGACGTCCCCGTTCTCGACGAGGTGGATCCGTTCGGCCGGAATATCCAGCCGCCGGGCCGTCTGGGCGTGGTGGTAGAGGTGCCGGTACTCTCCGTGGATGGGTACGAAGTGGCGGGGCCGCACGAGGTTGATCATCATCTTCTGCTCCTCCTGCGACGCGTGACCGGAGACGTGGATCTCCGAGACGTTCTCGTAGATGACCTCGGCGCCGCGCCGGAGAAGGTGGTTGATGACGCGGGAGATCGCGCGCTCGTTCCCCGGGATCGCCTTGGCGGAGAGGACCACTGTGTCCCCCGGCCTGATCTTGATTTCCTTGTGGTCGTCCATGGCCATCCGGGAGAGGGCGCTCATCGGTTCTCCCTGGCTCCCCGTCGTGATGATGGCGATCTCGTTTTCGGCGGAGTGCTTCATCTGTTCGAGACGCAGGGACGTGTCCGGCGGGATGGCGAGATAGCCCATCTCCTGGGCGATCTGGGCGTTCTGGACCATGCTGCGGCCGTTGAGGAAGACCTTGCGTCCGTGACGAACGGCCACGTCCACGCACTGCTGAACCCGGTGGATGTTCGAGGAGAACGTGGAGACGATGATCCGCCCGGGGGCCTGGGAAAAAATCTCTTCCAGCGCCTGGCCGATGACCTTCTCGGAGGGGGTGAATCCCTCCCGCTCGGCGTTCGTCGAATCGGAGAAGAGGGCCAGTACCCCGCGGTCGCCGTATTCGGCGAACTTGTAGGCGTCGAAGAGCTGTCCGTCCACGGGCGTCGGGTCGATCTTGAAGTCCCCGGTGTGGAGGACGCGTCCGATGGGCGTCGTAATGCCGAGGGCCGCTCCGTCGCCGATGGAATGCGTGACGCGGATGTACTCGACCCGGAACGGTCCCATCTCGATCGTCTGCCGGGGCTGGACGGACACGAGCGTGGCGATCTCGTCGAGTCCGTGCTCCTTGAGCCGCTGGGTCACGAGGCCGAGCGTCAGGGGGGTCCCGAAGACGGGGACGTCGAATTCGCGGAGGAAGTACGGAAGGGCGCCGACGTGGTCTTCGTGGCCGTGCGTGAGGAAGACGGCGCGGACGCGGTCCCGGTTCTCGATGAGGTAAGAGAAGTCGGGGATGGCGAAGTCCACCCCGAGCATCTCGTCTTCGGGGAACATGAGGCCGCAGTCGACGACGATGATCGAGTCGCCGAACTCGAAGGCCATCATGTTCATGCCGATCTCGCCCAGGCCGCCGAGGGGGATCGCGGAGAGGGCGGCGCCGACGGCTTCGCTCATCTGCTTCTTCGCGTCTTTTCCTGGGGCGGCCGGCCCATCAGGAGGAGGAGGACGGCCTTCTGGGCGTGCAGGCGGTTCTCCGCCTGGTCGAGGACGACGGACCGGGGACCGTCGAGGACGTCGGCCGCGATCTCCTCGCCGCGATGGGCGGGAAGGCAGTGCATCACGACGGCGTCCGGGCGCGCGGCCGCGAGGAGGGCCGCGTTCACCCGGTATCCGGCGAACGCGCGCCGCCGCCGGGCGGCTTCGTCCTCCTGTCCCATGCTCGTCCAGACGTCCGTATAAACCGCGTGCGCGCCGCGGACGGCCAGGGCGGGATCGCGCGTCAAGAGGACCCGCGCCCCGGTCCCGCGGGCGGCCTTCCGGGCCCCCGCGACGACGGCCTCGTCGGGCTCGTATCCTTTGGGCGTCGCGACGGCGATCGAAACGCCACTCTTAGCGCACCCTTCGAGAAGGGAGTGGGCCATGTTGTTGCCGTCGCCGACGTAGGCGAGCGTGAGTCCCTTGAGCCGGCCTTTCTTCTCCTTGAGCGTCATGAGGTCGGCCAGGACCTGGCAGGGGTGGTGTTTGTCCGAGAGGCCGTTGATCACGGGGACGTCCGCGGCGCGGGCGGCGGCCTCGACCGTCTCGTGGGCGAAGGTCCGGATCATGATCGCGTGGGCGTAGCGGGAGAGGACGCGGGCCGTGTCCTCGATCGTCTCGCCCCGGCCGAGCTGGATGTCGCGCGGCGAGAGGAAGATCGCCTGCCCCCCCAGCTGGTACATCCCGATCTCGAACGAGAGGCGCGTCCGCGTGGAGGACTTCTCGAAGATCATCACGAGCGTCTTTCCGGCGAGAGGGCCGGCGAGAGGGCCGGCGAGCTGACGGGACGTCTTTCTCCGCTGGAGGTCTTTCTTGAGCGCCGCCGCGCTCGCCAGGATCCGGGAAATGTCCGCCGGCGCGGTTTCGCCGAGCGACAGGAGATCGGTCAGCATGCCGCGGGAGAAGGAACGGACGCGCGGAGGAGCGCCGCGTCCAGGATCTCGATCGCCTCGTCCGCCTCGGCTTCGGTGACGATCAGGGGCGGAAGGAGGCGCACGACGTTTCCGGCCGCCGCGTTGGCGATGAGTCCCCGGGAGAGGGCCTCGTCCACGACGGGCTTCGCGTCGCGGTTCAGCTCGAGGCCGATCATCAGGCCCCGCCCGCGGACGTCCGCCACCACGTCCGGGTGCTTCGCGCGGATGGCGTTCAGGCCCGCGAGGAGATGGGCGCCCATCCGCAGGGAGTTGTCGAGGAGCGTTTCGCCGCGGGGGCCGTCGCGGAGGATGACGGAGAGCGTGGCCGCCGCCGCCGCGCAGGCGAGCGGATTCCCGCCGAACGTGGAGCCGTGCGAGCCGGGGCCGAAGACCTGGGCGATCTTCTCCGTCGCCAGGAGGGCGCCGATCGGCACGCCGTTTCCAAGCCCTTTCGCCAGGGTCATGACGTCGGGCACGATCCCGCACTGCTCGTAGGCGAAGAGGGTCCCTGTCCGGCCGATCCCGGTCTGGATCTCGTCCAGGATCAGCAGGATCCCGTGCCGGTCGCAGACCCCGCGCACGGCGGCGAGGTAGCCGTCGGAGGGGACCTTCACGCCGCTCTCCCCCTGGATCGGCTCGATCAGGACGGCGGCCGTTTTTTCCGTGACGGCGGCTTCGAGGGCCGCGGCGTCGTCGAACGGGACGTGCACGAAGCCGGGAGGGAGGGGATCGAAGCCCTCCTTCACCTTCTCCTGTCCCGTGGCCGTGAGCGTGGCGAGCGTTCGCCCGTGGAACGAGCCGGCCATGGCGACGATTTCGAAGCGGCCGGCGCCGATCCGCTCCTTGGCGTACTTCCGGGCGAGCTTGATGGCCCCTTCGTTCGCCTCGGCGCCGCTGTTGCAGAAGAAGACACGGTCGGCGAACGAATGATCGACCAGGAGCCGGGCCAGGCGGACCTGGGGTTCGATGTGGAAATAGTTCGAGACGTGAACGAGGCGCTCGGCCTGCGCTCGAATCGCCGCAGTGACCTCCGGGTGGGCGTGTCCCAGGGCGCAGACGGCGACGCCGGACAGGAAGTCCAGGTACTCCGTCCCGTCGGCGTCCCAGACCCGGCATCCCCGGCCGCGCACGAGGGCGACGGGAAACCGGCCGTACGTCGGCATGAGGACCCGTTCGGATTCTTCGATGATCTGGCGGCTCAAGAACCGCCCGGGAGAAGGCGTTTTCATGCGCTTAGTCCGTCGCTCCATGGCTTGTTCGAGGGAACGACACAAGAATTATCAGATTGCCCGCGGAGATTCAAAGGAATTCTCCTTGGGCAAGGGTCGGCGTATGACCTGAATCATGTCCTTTTTAATCATTGCGGATAGAATTCAACCGCCGGTTGAATTGGCGGATGCAGAGTATTCCGCCCGGCGGGGTGGGTTACGCCCTGCGAAATAAGTTGATCTGATCGCCGCATTTTGGTATTCAGGGGGATCGCGAGCCGCGGAACGCGGCGAGCGCGCAATCCCCCCTGTCTGGTTGTCCTGCACATGGTCGTGAGGGGTGCCAGCGTTTATTGATTTCTTCCAAACCGAATCAAGAACCCTTTGCACAGGACAGGCTTGTTCTGTCCGGATGGGCCCTCGACGCCGAGGCGATTTCGTTTGCTCATGAAGTGCCGGCCGATCCGTCGGGAGAGGAGGTGAGTCTCGCGGGACGATGGGAATCCGGCTCATGTCGTGGAGCGGCTTCACGGCCATACGGTTAACCGGCAACACCGTTGAGGAGGTGGCTATGCGATCGATTGCGAAACGCGAGCGCGGGCGAGGCGTATGTCTGGGTCTGGGCATCGCGGGGATTACGGTATGGACCCTGTTCGCCGGGGCGGACGCCTTCGGCGCGGGCAGCGAAGCGGATTTGGGCAAGAAGGTTTACGCGAGCCGGTGCGGGATCTGCCACGGCGATAAGGGCGACGGGAAAGGGCTCGTCGGGATCATCCACCGCGTCGAGAAGAGGGGCCTGACCTGGGTCTCGTACCCGCGCGATTTTACGGCGGGCATCTTCAAGTTCCGCTCGACGATGACGGGCGAACTGCCCACGGACGCGGACCTGGAGAGAGTGATCCGCAACGGGATCCCCCGGTCCGGCATGCCGTCCCATATCGACGTTCCCGCCAACGAAATCAAGGCCGTCATGGCCTACATCAAGGCGTTCTCCCCCAGATGGAAGCAGGACAAGCCCGGAAAGTCGATCGCCATCAAGAAGCCGGCGGAAGCGGGTTCCAGCGCGTCCGCGGCCAAGGGCGAGAAGATATGGAAGGACATGAAGTGCTGGGAATGCCACGGGGAAAAGGGATTGGGCGACGGCCCGTCCGTGGCCACGCTCAAGGACGACTGGGGCGATCCGAGCGTTCCGTTCGACTTCACCTCGGGGGCGCTGAAGGGCGGCCCGGACATTGAGGACATCTACCGCACGTTCACGACCGGCGTCGACGGCACGCCGATGCCCTCGTACGCCGACTCTCTTGGAGAGGCCGACCGGTGGCACCTTGTTTCATATTCGCTCAAGATGATGGGCAAGGTGAAGTAGCCGAGCGTTCGGTCGTCAACGGCTGTCCTTTCTGAGAAGGGGAGGTTCATCGATGAGCAAAAAGAGGTTCAACCGAAGGGATTTTCTGAAGACACTGGGAATCACCGGGGCGGCGGCCGGGGCGGGATTGGTTCTTCCCCGGACGATCCTCTCGGAGCACGCCCAGAAACAGATATTCGAAGCGTCCACGGCCCACGCGGCGGAGAAGAACGGCGGGCAAAGCTACGAGATCAAGCCGGGCGAGCTCGATCCGTACTACGGCTTCTGGAGCGGCGGACACTCGGGCGAGGTCCGGATCCTGGGCGTTCCCTCGATGCGTCAGCTTCACCGGATCCCCGTCTTCTGCATGGACGTCGGGAGCGGCTACGGGATCACGAACGAGTCGAAGAAGCTCCTCAAGGGGACCTTCGTGGGCGACACGCACCACGTCCACGGCTCGTACGTGAACGGGACGTACGACGGGAAATGGCTCTTCGTCAACGACAAGGGGAACAACCGCGTCGCCCGGATCCGGATGGACTACATGGAGACGGACGCGATCGTGAGCATCCCCAACGCCCAGGGGTTGCACGGGACGTTCCCCCAGCGGTACCCGAAGACGGAATGGGTCGTGACGAACACGGAGTTCCAGATCCCGGTCCCGAACGACGCGTCGAACGCGGCGAACTTCAACAAGCCGCAGAACTACTACGGCATGCACACGATCATCGACGCGGCGACGATGGGGATCGTCTGCCAGATCATGCTGGACGAGAACGTGGACTTGACCGCGTGCGACTACCAGGGCAAGTATTCCATGTCCACTTCGTACAACCCGGAGAAGGGGGTCACGCTCGCCGAGTACCTGGCCTTCGATACCGACTTTCTGATCGTCTTCCACTGGGAGCGGATCAGGGCGGCCCTCAAGGCCGGCAAGTACAAGACGATCTCCGGCATCCGCGTTCTCGACGGCCGGAAGGGGTCGGACCTCACGCTCCGGATCCCCGTTCCCAAGAACCCGCACGGCATCAACATCTCCCCGGACGGCAAGTACGGGGTCTGCTCGGGGAAGGTCTCGCCCACCTGCTCGGTGGTCGAGCTGGCCAAGATCGACGAGGCGTTCGCCGGGAAGATCAAGCCCGAGAAGTGCGTCGTCGCCCAGCCGGAGATCGGCCTGGGGCCGCTCCACACGACGTTCGACGGGCGCGGGAACGCGATCACGTCGGTCTTCATCGACTCCACGAACGTGAAGTGGAACATCGACCGGGCCGTCAAGGGGGAGAAGAAGCCCCACGTTCACGTCCTCGACATCAGCTACCAGGTCGGCCACATCATGGCGACGATGGCGGAGACGAAGGAAGCCGACGGGAAGTGGCTCGTCTCGCTCAACAAGATCTCCAAGGACCGGTTCCTGAACGTCGGTCCGCTCAAGCCCGAGAACGAGCAGTTGATCGACCTGACGGGGGAGAAGCTCGTCATCGTGAAGGACGAGCCGGCTTACATCGAGCCCCACGACGTCATCATGGTCAGGCGGGACCTCGTGGAGCCGAAGGTCAAGCACCGCTACAACATGTCGGACCATCCGATGGCCGTTCACAAGAACGAGATCATCCGGAAGGGAAACGACGTCATCGTCCGGATGACGGCGAACGCCCCCGTGTACGGGTTCCAGGAGGTCAAGGTCAAGAAGGGGAACAAGGTCACGTTCTACGTGACGAACCACGACGAGATCACGGACCTGTCGCACGGGTTCAATATCTCGAACTACAACGTCAACTTCGTGGTGTCTCCCTACCAGACCAAGTCCGTGACTTTCACGGCCGACAAACCGGGGGTCCACTGGATCTACTGCACCAACTTCTGCCATGCCCTGCACCTCGAGATGAGAATGCGGCTCATCGTTGAAGTCTAGGGACTCGGCAGGGTAAACTATTTAAGTCTTGGTTTCTTCCGGGGCGGCCCCCGGCGTGTGCCAGGGGCCGCCCTGATTTTGTCCACAGAATTGCCCGCCGTTGGTTGACGGAATTTCCAGGGAGGACAGATCCATCGGCCCATTCCGGCGGGAACGGAGCGCCCCATGACCGGCCTGTTTTCAGTTGTCGTTTCTCTCGTCCTTGTCCTGGTTTTTTCGTATGACGTCCGGGCGGAAGGATCTTTTCTCGAACATCGTTACCCCTACACGCCGAACGAAGCCCTTCCGGGGGCCGACCGGTTCGTGAAGAAGCAGGGGTACTGGGAAGGATACAAGGGGAACAAGATGGTCGGGGTCGTTCTCCTTTCGAAGGATTGGACGCCCAACCTCGTGGGGTACGCGGGGAAGCACCTGGAGACGCTGATCGGAATGGACACGGCGGGGAACCTGACGGGGGTCAAGGTCGTCTTCCACGCCGAGCCGATCGTCATGATCGGCCTCAAGGAAGACAACTACAAGACGTTCATCCGGCAGTACGTCGGGAAGAGCATCAAGGAGAAGCTGGCCGTCGGGAGCGGCATCTCGATGGACGCCATCACGGGCGCGACCGTGACGGCCGTCGTCCAGAACTCGATCGTCCTGGGGAGCGCAAGACGGGCGGCCCTCAAGTCGGGCATGCTCCAGGCCCGGAAGACCGAGGCCCCGCGCCAGGTGTCGCAGGCCTTCACGGCGCAGTCGTGGAAGGAACTTCTGGACAAGGGCGCCGTCCAGCGGATCACGATCAAGCCGGAGACCGTGGGGCTCAAGGCCGAGGCCCAGCCGTACCTCGACCTCTACTTCGCCCTCGCCGATCCTCCGGCCGTCGGCCGGAACCTGCTTGGCGCGAACGCCTACGAGCAGGCCAAGGCCGCCTTGGGGAAGAGAGGCGGGTCGATCCTCGTCGTCGTCTCCTCGGGGCCGGGGTCGTTCAAGGGCACGGGTTTCGTCCGCGGCGGGATCTTCGACCGCTTCCACCTCGAGCAGGAGGCCAAGAGCTTCATCTTCCGGGACGTGGACTACACGCTGATCTCGGAGATCAAGGCGGCTGGAGCCCCGCCCATCCGGGAGGGCGGGATCTTCCTCATCCACAATAAGGACTTCGATCCGGGCGATCGATTTGCCTTCAACCTCGTTCTTCCCGTCCGCGTCGGAACGACGAGCAAGGAGGTCAAGTCTTTCGAGCAGACCTACCGGCTTCCCGACGCCTACATGGAGAAGGCGAAGTAGGGGAAGCGGTTGGACGAGAAACTTCTGCTGGAAGATCCGCTCCTTTCCGGCCTGGGTGAGATCACCCCGGTCTGGATCCAGGTTTGGCAGAGGAACACGATTCACATCGTCGCGTTCTCCGTCTTCCTCGCCGTGCTCATCCTCCTCCTTGTTTTCCGGGACCGGCTGGTCCGGCACCCCCGCTGGCGGGACCGCGCCAGGAACACAGCCCTCGTTGTCTCGGCCGTTTACATGGGCCTCGTCCTGGGGACCCAGCCGGGGACGACGTACATCCTGATCGCCGCCCAGAACCTGAAAAGCGGGATGACGGACCTGACCTTCTACCTCATGGATCCGTTCATCTTCTTTTCGTTCGCTTTCATCCTCCTGACCGTTTTCCTCTGGGGGAGGGGAGCGTTTTGCGGGTGGCTCTGCCCCTTCGGATCATTCCTGGAACTGCTCTACAAGGGATACGAGCGGCTGTTCCCGCGATGGACGTGGAAGGTCCCGGTCGCGTGGCATAACAGGCTCGTCTATCTCAAATACTTCTTCTTTGTCCTGATCCTGGGGGTCTCGTTCTACGACTTCTACCTCTCGGAGTACATGGCGGAGGTGGAGCCGTTCAAGACGTACGTCGTGAAGCTCAACCGCGGCTGGATCTTCGTCGCCTGGTTCGGCCTCGTGGTCCTCTCTTCGATGCTGGTCTACCGCTCCTTCTGCCGGTACGTCTGCCCGCTCGGAGGGATGCTGGCTTTTCCGGCGCGTCTCACGTCGATCTTCCCGATCGTCAAGCTCAAGCGGTACGACTACTGCGGAACGTGCCGGATCGGCGAGCGGTCCTGCGATCCCCAGGCGATCCGCCGCGACGGATCGATCGACGCCGCCGAGTGCCTGTACTGCCTGGACTGCCAGGTGAATTACTATGACGACGAGCTATGCCCGGTCCTTCTGCTGAAGGCCAAGGGACGGGCGCCTGAGCCGCCGGCACTTGCCCCCCGGCCTCCTCGTGCGTCGAGGAGGAAGGCGGAACGCATGGCGGCCGCCGGTCTGACGGTTCTCGTGCTAATACCTGGGACGGCCTTCGGCGCGACGCTCGTCGTCGGGAAAGATGCGGGGTCGATCGGCGAAGCCCTGAAGCGGGCGCGGCCGGGAGATACGATCGAGGTCCCGGCCGGCACCTACCGCGAGCGGGTCCAGATCGAGAGGCGGGTCCGGCTCAGCGGCCGGCCGGGGGCCGTGATCGACGGCGGCGGGGAAGGGCCGGTCGTCGGCATCTCGGCGGCGGGCGCCGTCGTGGAGGGGTTCACGATCCGGAACGCCCCGACGACGCACGACACGCAGGGCGCGGGCGTGCTGGTCATCAAGGGGGCCGACGGCGCCGCCATCCGGAACAACCGGATCGAAAATACGAACTACGGCGTGTGGGTGACCGGGGCGAACGGCGTCGCGATCGAGAAGAACGAGATCCTCGGAAAGAAGGAACTGGACGTCGAGGCCCGCGGGAACGGGGTCCTGCTCAACGCGGCGGACGGGGCGGTCGTCCGGGAGAACGTGGTCCGGGACTCGCGGGACGGCGTGTACCTCGAGATCACGCACCACGCCCGGGTCGAAAAGAACGACATCGAACGGTCCCGGTATTCCATTCACACGATGTGGTGCGACCACGGGGTCTTCAACGACAACCGGATGGCGGGAAACCTGGTCGGCCTGGCCCTGATGTACACGAAGGGATCGGAGGCCAACCGCAACGTCTCCGTGGGGAACTCGACGCAGGGGATCGTGGCGATCCAGGTGGTCCGGAGCCAGATGATCGGGAACGTCCTAATCGGGAACACGAAGGGGCTCTTCCTGTACAATTCGATCCTGAACAGGGTTACGGACAACCTGATCGCCAACAACAACCTGGGCGTCCATTCCTGGGGGGGGTCCGAGGAGAACGAGATCACGCGCAACACGTTTTTCCGGAACGAGATCCAGGTCAAGCACGTGGCTGCCCGCGACGAGCGGTGGGACGGTAACTACTGGTCGGACTACATGGGATGGGACACGGGGCAGGACGGGGAAGGCGACATTCCGTACGAATCGAACACGCTGGTGGACGCGCTTCTATGGCGATACCCCGCCGCCAAGCTCCTTCTCTTCTCGCCTTCGCTCCAGTTCCTCTGGATGGTGGAGAAGCAGTTTCCGATCCTCCGGGCGCCGCGCGTGGTCGACCGCCGGCCGGCGATGAATCCCATGTTTCCTCGCTGGATGGAGATTCTCGCGGCCCATCCGGGGAGGCCGGCGAAATACTACGGCGAGATGGAAAAGCTCCCGCATATGCCGGGGGGATGACGGCCGGTGAATGGGTGAATGGGTGAATGGGTGAATCGGTGAACAATGGAGCGGCAAGCAGTCAGCGTTCAGCAGTCAGCTTACGGCTGAAAGCTGACCGCTGACAGCTATCAGCGAATGGGTGAATCGATGAAGATCGAACTTCGTAACGTTTCGCGTTCGTTTGGAGATGTGCAGGCGCTCGCGGATGTCTCGCTCGAGGTCCGCGAGGGGGAGACACTCGGCCTGGTCGGTCCGAACGGGTCGGGGAAGACGACGCTCCTCAAGATCCTCGTGGGGCTCATTCCGCCGACGTCGGGCGAGATCGCCGTGAACGGACGGGTCCCGGCCCCGGCGGAGTGGCCGCGGCTTCGAACGCGGATCGGATACATGCCGGAGCGGGTCTCGTTCTACGACAACCTGAGCGCGGCGGAGGTCCTCTCGTTCTACGCCGATCTCAAGGGCGTCTCCGGCGAGCGGGTCGGGCCGATGCTTGATCGCGTGGGTCTTAAGGCTGCGCGCGACCGCCGCGTGGGGGGATACTCCAAGGGGATGCGTCAGAGGCTCAACCTTGCCCAGGCGCTCTTGGCCGATCCCGACCTGCTCGTCCTGGACGAGCCGACGAGCGGGCTCGATCCGGTGGCCATCCGCGAGTTCTACGACTTCCTCTCCGGGATCCGCCGGGAGCGGGCCGTCTCGGTCGTTCATTCGTCCCACATCCTGGCCGAGATCGAGGGGCGGATCGACCGCGCGGCCATCCTCAAGGATGGACGGCTGAAGGCCGCCGGATCGCTCGAGGAGCTTCGTTCGAGCCTCAACATTCCCCTCCGCCTGATCCTCTCCCTGCGCGGGACGGCGGGCGATCTCGGGGCCGCCTTGGCGGCCGAAGGGGCGTACGATCTCGTCGCCGGAAACGGAACGATCGAAGCGTCCGTCTCGGCCGGGAACAAGATGAGGGTGATGAGCGTCCTCATGCACCGGGAATCGGAGATCCGCGATCTTACGATCCGGGAGCCGTCCCTGGAGGAGGTTTTCTTTGGCGTCGACTAGGGCCGTTTGGGCGATCGCCCACAAGGAGTTCTCGGACCGGCTCAGGAGCCGGTGGGTCCTGATCACGGCCGTGGGGTTCACGCTGTTTTCGATCCTGATCGCCTATTTCGGGACGGCGCCGATCGGCGTGGCGGGCTTCCAGGGATTTTCCCTCACCGTTTTGAGCCTCCTGTCCCTCGCGACGTACTTCATTCCCCTTCTGGCCCTTGTCCTCGGAGGGGGCGTCATGGCGGATGAGCGCGACCGCGGGACGCTCGACCTTCTGCTCGCCTGCCCCGTTACGCCGGGCGAAATCGTCGCCGGGAAGTACCTGGGGCTGGCTCTGGCCCTCATCGGCGCGACGGCGGGCGGGTTCGGCGCGGCCGGCGCGGTCCTGGTGCTTCGGATGGGCTTCGCGGGGATCGGGTCGTACGTCCTCTTCACGGGGAACGCCGTTCTCCTGGGTCTTGTGTTCCTGGGGTTCGCGTTCCTCCTCTCGGTCTTCATCCGGGAGAGGTCGAAGGTGATGGCCGTCTCCGTTTTCCTCTGGCTCGTCCTGGCTCTTCTGTACGATCTCGGTTTGATCGGTCTCCTGATTCTTTCGGGCGGGAGAGTGCCGGAGGGCGTCTTCGCGGGCCTCCTCGCCGCAAACCCGATCGATCTTTTCCGGCTGTTGGGATTCCTCGCCGTGGGCGAGACGAAGATGTTCGTGGGATTGGCCGCCGTCGATTTTCCCCCCGCTCTCACATGGCCGGTCCTCTTGGGTGTTTTTCTCTCGTGGATCGCCGCGCCGCTCGCGATTGCGGCGGCGGTCTTTCGGCGGCGCGCCGGAGAGGGTTTTATTTCCTAAAAGGGGGGAATGTCGGATGAGAAGGCGGATTGGTTTCTTGCTGGTCGGGATTCTCTTGGTTCCAGCCCCGTCTCTGGCGGGGGAGAAGGGCGCGGTGGAAGGGATCTTCCGCCTGGCCGGGAAGGTGCCGGCCGAGGCCCCGCGCAGAATTCCGGAGCGCGGCGGATCGTGCGCGGGGAAGGAACTTCCGAGCGTCTACGAGATCTCCAACGACGGAGGCGTCGCGAACGTCGTGGTCTGGGTCGAAGGGGCCGTCGCGGCGCCGGGGGGTCCCAAGCGGGACATCGTCATGTCGAACGATTCGTGCCGGGTGTCGCCCCGGGTCGCGGTCGGGCTCGTGGGGAGCGATTTTGTCTTCAAGACGGACGGCGCGCGGATGCACAACTTTCACCTTTACCTCCAGTGGAAGGAGCACGACAAGGTTTCGCAGCGGCCGCTCAGGATGGGGGCCACCGTCTACAACGTCGCCTTTCCGAAAGGCGACCGCGAAATCCGCAAGCCGATCAAACCGTTCCACACGACGAGAGAAGAGACCGGGATCATCAAGGCCAGGTGCAATCTCCACCCCTGGGAGGAGGCGACGCTGTTGGTCTTCGATCACCCGTACGCCGCAGTGACGGACAGGGAGGGGAAGTTCTCCCTGCCGGACGTCCCGCCGGGGAAGTACACGCTCAAGTGGTGGCACGAGGGGCTCGGGACCGGACAAAAGGCGGTCGAGGTGAAGGGTGTTCTCAAGGAACAGATCGAACTCAAGGCGATGTAGGCTTGGGGCGGCGCTCCTCTTCCTGCTTCTGACGGCCGGGGCGGAAGCAGGAGTCCTTGCCCCATCGTTTGCGGGAACAGGGTTCGACGGCCGGCCGGTCAACTGGGAAGCGCTCAGGGGCCGGGTGATCCTCCTTGCCTTCTCTTACTCGAACTGCCAGGTCACCTGCCCGATCATCATGGGACGGTTCCTGGACGTCGACGAGACCCTGAAGTCTCCGCAGGACCTTCTCTACGTACAAATTTCCGTTGATCCGGAAGGGGATACGCAAGCGAATATAAGGAAATACTTCAAGATCTACGCGATCGACCCTGAACAGGAGAAAAGGTGGTTGTTTCTGTACGCTTCGAGGAGTGTTCTTGAACCTGTTTGGAAGGCCTACGGTATAACCATCGAGAAAATGGTCTGGCCGGTCGGGTACGAGATTGTTTTCACGCCCAAGGTCGTTGCGATCGACCGAGGAGGCATGATCCGGAAGGAATGGGACGGCTTCGATTTTTCCGAAGAGGAGGCGGTTTCGACCTTGAAGAAGCTCCTGGAAGAAAAGCCGCGATGATCTCGCGCCGCCGCTTCCTGTTCGCCGCCGTTCTGGGAACGACCGCGGCCTCGGGATGGAGCCGGGACGGTCTCGTTCGGACGGCGCTTGCCGGGGCGGAGGCGAATCCCGTCGCGGACGACAAGGTAAGCGAGATGGTCCTGGCCGTCCATTCCCGGACAACGCTCATCGCGCCTCCGCCGGGAGCTGGCATCGTCAAGATATGGATTCCGCTTCCTCCTGACGGGCCCGGCCAAAAGATCGACCGGTTGTCCATTTCTTCCCCGCATCCGCACCGGATCGAGACGGAGCCGGTGTACGGGAACCGGATGCTCCATGTCGAGGCGAGAACCCCTCAGCAGGGCTTCTCCGTTGACGTGGGGTACGAGGCTCTCCTGAGGCGGCTGGGGCGGACGCCGGGTCCGGCGGACGCGAAGGCGCTCGCTCCTCACCTGAAGCTCGCCGGACTGGAAGAGCCGACGTCCGCGATCGAGGCGTTCGGCAGGAAGGTTGCGGGGGCCGAGAAAGACCCCGTCCGCTCAGCCCGTCTCCTGTACGACGCCTTGATCGATCTCCTGACGTACGACAAAGCGATCCCCGGCTGCGGTATGGGAAACTCGGCCTGGACGTTCGACAACAAGCGCGGCCGGTGCGACGATTTCCACGCTCTCTACCGGACGCTCCTCATCGGCCGGGGAATCCCGACGCGGTGGGAGCAGGGGCTCGCGCTACCGTACCCCTCGCAGAGGAGCAAGTCGGGCGAGCTGGAGGGGGACTGCACGGGGGCGCATTGCTGGGTCTCGGTCCACGCGAACGGGAAGTGGATTCCCGTGGACGTGTCCGAGGCTTGGAAGAGGCGCGACCTCAGGGAATTTTACTTCGGAAATCTCGTTGCCAACCACTTGCAGGTTTCGATCGGGAGGGACATCGTCCTCGCGCCTCCGCAGGGCGGCGACCCGCTGGGGAGTTTTCCCCTCCCGTACGGGGAATCGGATGAGGGGATTCCGATGGTCTACGGGAAGACGTACCGGACGAAGGTGACATTCAAAGTGCTGGGGATGGTCTAGAATGTTGGCGCGCGGAATCTCGGGGCTTCTGGCAGTGCTCTTGATCCTCGTTTCGGGCGTAGAGGCGGCTGCGGCCGGCGGCGCGGTTGTCGGCCAGCCGCCGCCTGCGTTCTCGCTCAAGGACGAGACGGGGAAAACCGTCACGTGGGAGAATTTCCGCGGCAAGCCGACGGTCATCTACTTCACGCACAACGCCTGCTGGTACTGCACGCAGGTCGCCGGTTTCTTCGTCCGGATGGAGGAGAAGCTCGGCGCCGGCTCCTTCCAGGTCGTCGGGATCAACGTCATGGCGAAGGACCAGCGCCTCGTTCAGGCGTACAAGCGGGAGGTCGGGTTTCGGTATCCGATGCTCGCGGGGAACACGTCGGAATTGCTCAAGGCCTACCGCATCAACTACGTCCCCGTTCTCGTCTTCGTCGGGCGCGACGGGATCGTGAAGAAGGTCGTCGGCCACTACATCATGGAGACGGAGCTCGAGGCCGCGATCGCGGAGATCGTGAAGAAGTAGGCGCGGGCAGGGGTGGGGGATTCTACCTCCCCCGGCCTCTCCTTACGAAGGAGGGGAGTCGATGAGACGAGCAAGCCCCTCTGGCTCATCGAGGCTCCGGACTGCCGCGTCCGGCGCGTGAGATTTGAGTTCCTCCAGCGTGTGCGGCCCCGAGGCGACGGCCAGGACGCGCGCCCCGTGGGCCCGGGCGGCGGCGATGTCGTTCGGCGTGTCGCCCACGAGCCAGACGTCGGAGGCGGAAGGCCTGCGGCCGTGACGCCGGGCGGCCCGTTCCACGGCGAAGGGGACCAGGTTCTTCCGCTCCTCGTCGTCGCTTCCGTAGGCCCCGAGCGCAAATCTCTCCCAGATCCCGAAGAACGAGAGCTTGACCCGCGCGCCATCCTCGATATTTCCCGTCAGGAGGCCGATTGCGACGCCCGGCCGCCGGGCGAGATCGTCCAGGACCCGTTCGACGCCCGGAAGGAGGCGGGGGCGTTCGGCCCGGGCGAGGGTCTCCGGGAGAAGCGACAGGTAGCGGTCGAGGATCCGGGAACGGAGGCCGTCCGTGCCGGGGAGGGCGTTCGCTTCCAGCCCCTCTCGAACGATCTGCGGGTCCGTTTTTCCCGCCATCCGGACGCCCGCGAAGCCGTCCGGAATCCCCGTCACGTCCTGAAATGCCCGCGTCACGGCCAGCCGCCCCGCCCCGTCCGTCGAGACGAGCGTTCCGTCGATGTCGAATAGAACAAGTCTCATGTCTTTTCCCTATCGCCTCATTTGAAGATCAAATAAAATATTTCCGGCCCCCTGTGCTAGTTTAACCTGGAATCGGAGGGTACGTCGACCCCTCGGGAGGAGTTTCCAATGCGCGCCCGCGATGTAATGATCACCGAGTTCGACAAGATTTCTCCCGATGCCTCCCTGTTCGACGCCGCCGCCATCATGCGGGAGAGCCGAAAGGGGACGGGAGAAGGAGGGATCCCGGCCCTCGTCGTTCTCGATGGCGGCCGGCTTGTCGGCATCGTTTCTCTCACCGACATGCTGAAGGCGATCCTGCCGCCGTATCTGCTCCAGGACACGCACCTGGCCCACATCACATGGGACGGCCTGCTCGAGTCCCAGTGCAAGAGAGTCCAAGACAGGAAGGTCCGGGACATCATGACGCGGGACGTCGTCACGGTCAAGGAAGACGCCGTTCTCGCCGAAGCCGCCGAGCACTTCCTGAGCCGCCACATCCACTCGATCCCCGTCTTGCGGGGGAACAGCGTGGTGGGGATTCTCTACCTCTACGATCTGGCCAAGCGCGTCTTCTCCTATTGCCAGGTGGGGGCCTCATGAGCGATCTCTACGTCGGGACGGCGATCTTCCTCCTCTCCTACGCGGTCATCGTCACGGAGAGGGTCCACAAGACGGTCGTCGCCCTCGTGGGCGCGTCTCTCATGCTCGTTCTCAAGATCCTGACGCAGGACGAGGCGTTCCGCAGCGAGACGTACGGGATCGACTACAACGTTATTTTTCTCCTCATCGGCATGATGATCATCATCAACGTGATGAAGGAGACCGGGGTCTTCCAGTGGATGGCTATCAAGTCGGCCAAGGTCGCCAGGGGAGAGCCGATCCGCCTGATGGTCATTCTCTCCGTCGTGACGGCCGTGATTTCGGCGCTGCTCGACAACGTCACGACGGTCCTCCTCGTGGCCCCCGTGACCCTCCTCATCTGCGAGGCGCTCGAAGTCGACACCATTCCCTTCCTGATCACAGAGGCGATCGCCTCGAACATCGGCGGCACGGCGACGCTGATCGGCGATCCGCCGAACATCATGATTGCCTCGAAGGCCGGTCTCACGTTTATGGACTTCATCTACCATCTGACGCCGGTCGTCATCGTGATCCTGATCGCCTACATCGTGACGATCAAGTTCATCTTCGGGCGCAGCCTCCGTGTGAGCGATTCCCACAAGGAGCGCATCATGGGGATGGACGAATCGACGGCGATCACCGACCGGCCCCTCATGGTCAAGTCGCTCTGGGTGATGGGACTGACCGTGCTCGGGTTCGTGTTCCACCACCAGATTGGTTTCCAGCCGGCGACGATCGCCATCGCCGGCGCAGCCCTTCTTCTCCTCCTTTCCCGCGCCGAGCCTCACAAGATCCTCGAGGCGGTCGAGTGGCCGACGCTCTTCTTCTTTATCGGGCTCTTCATCATCATCGGCGGCGTTGTGAAAGTCGGCCTCATCAAGATCATGAGCGAGTGGGTCCTCTCCGTCACGCAGGGGAACATGTTCGCCACGTCGATGATCGTTCTCTGGTTCTCCGCGTTCGCGTCGGCGATCGTGGACAACATTCCCTACGTGGCCACGATGAACCCGCTCGTCATCGAGATGGCGAAGGGGATCTGGCCGAACCTGTCGGGGACGGAGTTGCTCCACAATCCCGATCTCATGCCGGTCTGGTGGTCGCTTGCGCTCGGGGCCTGCCTGGGCGGGAACGGGACCCTGATCGGGGCGTCGGCCAACGTCGTCGTCGCCGGGATCTCGGAGAAGGGAGGGCGGCCGATCACGTTTATGCGGTTCACAAAGTACGGGATGCCGCTGATGATCGAGTCGGTCCTGATCTCGACGGCCTACATCTGGCTGAGGTACTATGCTTTCTGAGAAGTTGAGGGGCGGGCACTGTGTGCCGCCCTACGGCAGTATGACCGGATGAATTTCGTAGGGCGGGTCACTGAACCCGCCTGAACTCCAAACTCCAACACCTAAGGACCACGAAAGGCTCATTGAAAATTGGAAATTGGAAATTGTAAATTGGAAAGCGAAAGAACGGAGAAGAAGTTCCCCGCTTTGCGATTTTCGTCCAGCCTTTCACTTTGAAATTTCCAATTTCCAATTTACAATCGCTCTGGTGACCTAACCCCTAACCCCGCCCTTCCCCCGTTTCAATCTGACGCAGGAACTCCTCGACGAGACGGCGCTGGTCGCCGTCGTCCACCTTTTTCCGGAGAATCTGCTCGGTGGCCGCGAGAGCCAGGCTCGCGGCGTGACCGCGGACCTCGCGGATTGCCCGCGCGGTCTCCCGCTCGATCTGCTCCTTCGCGTCGGACAGGATCTTCTCGGCGCGGGACCGCGTCTCGCGCTCGTTCGTCTCCAGCAGGCGCTGGGCCTGGAGACGCGCTCCCTCGATGATTTCCTGGCTCTCCTTCCGGATGGCGGCCAGCTTCTCGTCGTACTCCTTGATGAGGGTCTCGCCTTCGGCCTTGAGGCGCTGGGCCTCGTTGATCGTCTGCCGGATCGACTGCTCCCGCTCGTCGATAGCCTTGAGGACGGGCGGGAGGGCGTACTTGGCAAGGAGATAGAGAAGGATCGCGAAAGAGACGACCGACCAGAAGACGCTCGATGTGAGGAAGTGGACGTCGAATTGGGGCACGGCGGCGCTGTCCTAACGCGAGCCCATGATGATGAACGCGACGACGAGGCCGTAGAGGGCGGTCGTCTCCACGAGGGCGAACCCGATCCAGACGTACTTTCCGAGCTTTCCCTCGGCGGCCGGCTGGCGCGCGACGGACTCGATCATCTTGCTGAAGATCAGGCCGATCCCGATCCCCGCTCCGGCGAACCCCAGGGCGGCGAGTCCCATTCCGATGAACGCTGCAGCTCCGGCTTCCACGATACGCCCTCCTTCGTTTAGTGTAGGTGGACCGCGTCGCCGATGTACACGGTCGTGAGAATGGTGAAGATATAAGCCTGGATAAAGGCGACGGCGAATTCCAGCAGGTAGATCGCCACGGTGAACCCGAACGGAAGCCATCCGAGAGCGATCCCGAGCGAGACGGTCAGGCTGAACAGGACGGCTAGGATCGTGTGCCCGGCCGTCATGTTCGCGAAGAGACGAAGGGCGAGCGACAAGGGCCGCGCCAGGTGGCTGATGACCTCGATCGGGACCATGAGGGGGACGAGCCAGGACGGCGTGCCCGTCGGGGCGAAGATCTTGAAGTAGTACAGGCCGTGGTACTTGAGCCCGACGCCCACGCTGACGAAATAGGCCGTGACGGCCAGGGCCCCGGTGACGAAGATCTGGCTCGTGGCCGTGAAAGTGCCGGGGATCAGGCCGAGAAGGTTGCAGAAGAGGACGAAGAAGAAGAGGGCGGCGAGGAGGGGGAGGAACACGGGCCCCTTCTTACCGATCAGCTCGACGGACATGTCGCGGAGAAATACGACGGCCATCTCGGCGAGCGACTGGCGGCGTCCGGGAACGGTCTTGAGGCGGCCAGCGGGAAAGAAGAGGACGGCGAAGGCCGCGGCGACGGCCAGCCACATCATCACGACGCCCTGCGTGATGGAAAGATCGAGCCCGCCGATCTGGATCGGGACAAGGGTGTGGAGCTCGAAGTGGTGAAGAGGATTATCCATCGTTCCTCAGCGGTTGTTCTCTTCGTCCGACGGCGAGTCTTCGCCGGACGCCCGGCTCGCTTCCCTGTAGGCGCCCAGGACGCCCGCGGCCGTTCCGAGGATAAGCCCGGCGGCCAGGAGCCAGGGACCCGTGCCGAACAGCCGATCCCCGAGATACCCCATCCCCCCGCCGACGACCGTGGCCGCGACGAATTCGGAACCGATCCGCGCGGCCAGCGACAGCCCTTTTCGAAACTCGTCTTGGGGCATGGCGGAGGAAAAGACTCCGGCGAATTAAACAGGTTGGACGGAATCGTGTCAAGGCCAAATCCCTTTACAGCGCGTTTTTGCGCTGTCATAATCCGCCGTCCGAGTCGCCATAACCATAACTTATAGCGCCGTCTTCCGCGCGTTCGCCGCAGTGAGAAGGAGATTCCCCGCGTGACCGTCCGAGTTCGTTTCGCCCCCAGCCCGACCGGCGCCCTTCACATCGGAGGGGCCCGGACGGCGCTCTTCAACTGGCTGTTCGCCCGGCATCACGGGGGGACGTATGTTCTCCGGATCGAGGACACCGACCGCGAGCGTTCGACTGAGGACTCGATCCAGGAGATCCTCGACGGTCTCGCCTGGCTGGGCCTCGACTGGGACGAGGGGCCGTACCGCCAGACGGAACGGATGGACGTCTACCGCGCCCGCGTCCAGGAACTCCTGGATCGCGGTCTCGCGTACCGGTGCTGGTGCACGGCGGAGGAGCTGGAGGCGCGCCGGAAGGAAGCGATGGCGGCGGGAAAGACGCCGCGGTACGACGGGCGGTGCCGGGGCCGAGGCGATCCGCCGGCGGACGGGCGGTTCGCCGTCCGGTTCGCCGCGCCGCGGGAGGGGGAGACGGTCGTCGAGGATCTCGTCAAGGGGCGGGTCGTCTTCGACAACCGCCAGCTAGACGACCTCATCATCCTCCGCTCCGATGGGACTCCGACGTACAACTTCTGCGTCGTCGTGGACGACGTGGACATGAAGATCACGCACGTGATCCGGGGCGACGACCACCTGAACAACACGCCCCGGCAGGCGGGGCTGTACAAGGCTTTCGGATACGAAATGCCGCGGTTCGCCCACGTGCCGATGATCCTGGGGGCCGACAAGGCGCGCCTCTCGAAGCGGCACGGCGCCACGTCCGTCACGGCCTACCGCGGGCAGGGATACCTCCCGGAGGCGCTCGTCAACTATCTCGCCCGCCTCGGGTGGTCGTCGGGAGACCAGGAGATCTTTTCCCGCGAGGAACTGATCGAGAAATTCGATCTCGGGCATGTGGGGACGGCGGCGGCCGTGTTCAACCCGGAGAAGCTGATCTGGCTGAACGCGCATTACATCAAAGAGGCGGAACGGGGGCGGCTGGGAGATCTTCTGGCCGCGTTTCTTCCGCCGCGCGAGACATGGCCGGAAGACGCGCCCGATCCGGCGGCCGCGGCGCAGGCTCACAAGGAGCGCGCCCGCACGCTCGTCGAGATGGCCGAATCGGTCTCGTGCTACTATATAGAAGAGATCGCGATCGACGAGGCGGCGGCTTCGAAGCACCTGACGCCCGAAGCGGCTGACCTTCTCGGCGAGCTCGCGGACCGGATCGAGAAGGCGGCGGAGTTCACGGCTGTCGCCCTCGAAACTCTCTTCAACACCCTGGCCGCGGAGAAGGGCGTCAAGATGGGCGCCCTCGCCCAGCCGTCCCGCGTGGCGCTGACGGGAAAGACCATAAGCCCTGGGATCTTCGACGTGTTCCTCCTCCTCGGCCGTCGGCGGGCGGTCTCCCGTCTCCGCGCCGCGGCGGGCCGGGAGGCGGGTTGACAACTTGCAGGCGCGGGGATATACGATGACCGAGAGCCCGAACGGCGGCGGAAGGAGAACGGCATGAAGACTGTTCGCAGCCGGCGCGAGCCGGCCATCGCAGTCTTGGCTTCAGGCGACAGGCTCGTCGCCGCGGCACGCTGGAACGACGAGATGAACCTCCGGGCGCCGGGGGGGCGGACCACGGCGATCCCGAAGGGTCTCTACCGGTTCAAGACGCTCGAAGACGCGGATCGGCACCGGATGGAATGCGAGGCGCGCCGGATCTCGATGGTCGTTTCGGCGGAGGAGCGAGGTGGAAGAGTCCCGTCCGGCGACGCTCGATGACCTCAAGTTGCTGATCAAGGCTCTCGACGAACAGGGAGCGCCCTACCTTCTGATCGGCGGCTACGCGTTGTTTGCGCACGGATACTCCCGGACAACGATCGACATCGACATCCTGGTGCCGCGCTCGCGCGAGGCCGGGATGCGCGTGATTCGCGCCTTGACGGCTCTTCCGGACAAGGCGGCGAGGAAGATCGCCCCGGAATGGTTCGATGAAGGCGAGACCATCCGGGTGGCCGACGAGATCGTTGTCGACGTGATGTTCAAGGCGTGCGGAGAGACGTTCGAGAGCTTGAGCCCGTTCGCCGAGACGGTCGAGATAGACGGAGTCCCCGTCCGTACCGTCAACCTGGAGGGCTTGCTGCTCACGAAGAAGGGGATCCGGGAAAAGGACGCGGCCGACAGGATGGTGCTCGAAAAGGCCGTGGAGATTCTAAGGAAGCAGGAACGGAAATAGTCCGGCTCGCGGTCCGCCGCGGCGGCGGGCCCGGTTTCCCGTTGACAAGCATGCGCCCGAACGGATAATTTCCACGCACTTCCGCCGATTGGGGGGTCGTCCAGCGGCAGGACGGCAGGCTCTGAACCTGCTTACCGAGGTTCGAATCCTCGCCCCCCAGCCAATCTAAAGAGAACGTTCTAGCGGATCTTCCTGAGTATTTTCTCGCTGTCTTTCTTGTGCGTGATCCCGAGGACGACAACAGTGCCGCGGACCGTTGCCGGGCCGCCAGAAGGGCGGTCGGCCGCGGAAACAATCCGGTAGTAGGCTCTAAAATCGCCGCTTCGCAGGCGGTACAAGGGCGGGCTGAAGCCGGTCATCCTCTTGATTCGTGTCTTCCCAAGCGGGAATGGGGACGCTTCCAGATACGTCTTTATGTCCCTCGCGAGCTGGAGGGCCGTCTCAACGTCCATCTCCTCCATTTTGCGCCGGGCGGGAGGGGCAAAGACGACCTCAAGCCTTCCGGCGTCCACGCCGTCTTTCCAGTTTCTTGATCAGGTTGTCCGCTGTAATGCCTCCATGGGCCGCGTATTCGACAGCGGCTTCCTCCACGCGCAGTCGGAAGGCCGGGTCGTTCTCGACCAGGTAATCGGCCAGATCATCTTCCGTGACGTGGTGGAGGATAGCGGTCGGCTTTCCGTAGGCCGTGATGATGATGTCTTCCGTCCTGGAAGCTTCGATGAGATTCATCGTCCGGTGCTTGAGCTCCTTGATGCCCGCGAAACGCATCTTTCAACCCCCTGTGAATGGTGACACAAAAGTGTAACCAATCCCTAGACCGCGTGTCAAACGGGAACTGGGTGTGGTGAGCCCGGACACTTGCGCCACTATCGGTGCGCCACTATCGGTTGACAGCGCGGGGGCAGATCGTCTACCTTACGCCCCGCGGTCCCATCGTCTAGCGGCCTAGGACGCTGGCCTCTCACGCCGGAAACACGGGTTCGAAACCCGTTGGGACTACCAAGTTTTTATCTATCTTTCCAATGTGTTACACCATTCGGGACGGTAAAGTTATCACAATTTGTGATAACTTTATCACAGTGAAACCGGTCAGCAGACTCAATACAACGCCCGATTGCCGGGTGTCCATAGACCGCCGTCGTGAATCCGACCGACGAGTGACCCAGTTGCGAGCTCACCCACTGAATCGGCGCGTGCAACTCGTAGAGCTGGATACTCGCCCAGGAGTGCCGCAGATCATGCGGCCGGATTTGCCGCAGGCCGGCCTTTGCGAGCGCCTTGTGCAGAACCCATCGAATGAAGGATTTATCCAGCGGACGGCCCTCCGGACCCGGAAACATCACCGGGTTGATCTCCGCTTTCCCTTCGACGATCATGCGGGCCTCAAGTTTTTCCTTGTACGCGAGGAAAATCCTCCGGAGATCGAGTCCCAGATCGACTTTCCGGCTCTTGCCATTCTTGGGCGTCGTGTAGCGGCTCAGAACATAGCCTCGCTCGATGCGGATATAGCGGTTCGGGTCGTTCTCGTCCCTTCCGAATTGAACGTCACCCCACTTGAGCCCCAACGCTTCCCCGCACCTCATCCCCGTCATTGCAAGCGTTGAGAGTAACGGATAGTAGCGAGGGTAATGCTCTCTCACTCGTGCAAGGAGCGTTTCCACCTCTGCGAGACTCAGCGCGGAAATCTCCTGCTTCTTCCCGCCGTCCCGAAGGACCCGGCGAATTCCGGCGGCCGGATTTGCGGCCACCAGATCGTCTTCGGCGGCGTGCGTGAACATCACCGACAGCGCCGCGAGAACGTTCTTCACGGTTTTGGCCGACAATCCTTTTGTTCTTAGACCGAGCGCGAACGCTTTTACGTCCGCTTTCCGCACTTCGTCGAGCCGGAGGCCTCCGAATTCCGGCTCGATCAGCCGCCGGAATGTCTCGCGGTACCCCTTCACGGTCGAGGGTTTCAACATCCCCTCCGCATACACGTCGAGCCACTTCGCGCCGAACTCGGACACATTCGGAACCTCCCGCAGAGCCTCTTCCGGGCGGGCGGGATCAAGAAGCGCGGCCCGGGTCTTTACCAATACATCTTCCGCCATCCGGCGGTTCTCCGTCCCGGTCGAGCGGCGGACTTGCGTACCGCCGTACCTGAAATTCATCCACCAGGTCCCACCACGTCTATACAGCCCCATCCGTCACCCCTCCTTTCCGGGCTTGACGGCGGGCCTGGCTTCCCCAGGGCGGGACCCTATCACTTCCCGGCGGGCGCGGTCAACGATCCGGTCAATGTCGGTCCGGGAGCCGCCGGAGGGCCGCCCAGGGAACTTCGGGGCGGGAGTCGCCGGGCGTTCGAAGGATTTCGCCCAAGCTTCCACCTCGTCACGCCGAAAACGAAGGAGACCGTGAATCTTCACGGCGGGAATTTTCCCTTCCCCCGCCCAGGCGTAGACCGTCTTCGGCTTGACCCGGAGGTAAGCCGCCACGTCCGAAACGGTCATGTAGGGGCTTGCGTTGTCCATTAAACAGGTCCTTGAAGGACGGGGGCGGCGGACGGAATTCCCATTGATTCTTCCGCGCCCCGGACGGCCGGAGACAGCAGGGCTTTATGGACAGCACTCTTGGAGACACCCAGGACGCCCGCTATCCCTCGAATCGACTCGCCGCGGCCTCTAAGGTCAACGACCGTCCGCAAATCCCCCAGGGCGATTTTCGGATGCCTTCCGATGGGCTTTCCTTTGGCCTTCGCGTTCGCCATTCCCGCCTTGACCCTTTCGCGGATCAGGTCCCGCTCAAACTCGGCCAAGGCCGCGATGACGTGAAACATGAGCCTTCCCGTCGCCGTGGAGAAGTCAAGCGCCTCATGCCGGGAGACGAAAGTCACTCCCAGGTCTTGAATCTCGCGGAGGAGAGAG
>JACPZO010000107.1 GCA_016195465.1 Nitrospirota bacterium | reverse complement strand
ATCACGCCTCCCTCGTCGGGATCGAACGCGGCGACGCCGCCGATCGGGAAGCCGTAGCCCCAATGCGCGTCCGGCATGGCCATCGAGGCCCCCTGGATTCCCGGCAGGGCGGCCACGTTCGTCATCTGCTCGCGGACTTTATCGTCCATCTTCTCGACGAGGTCCTGGGCGGCGAAAAGGCGGCCTGGGACGCGCATCGAGCCCGTCGCCGGAAGCTCCCAAATGTAATCGCTGATTTTTTTCAGCCGTCCGAGATCCATGTCACACGTCCACGACGCACTGGGCGACGAAGCGGCCGTTCTCCTCGTATACCTTGAGCATCGTGTAAGTCGCCCCCTTGACTTCGACCTTCGGCTGATGCTTCTCGATGTCGATCCGTTCGCCCCGGGCCGCTCCTTCGAGCGTGAGCCCTTCGATCTTGACGGAGAAGCCGGACAGGGCGAGCCCCTGGATGTCCGCCTCGGCGAGGAGCGTGTTGAGCCAGTCCACGAACAACGACTCCACGTCCTGCGCCCGGCAACGGACGCGGATCTCCGCCCGCGGCTCCACGCGCTCGATCTCGAACATCACGGAGAACATCGCGCGCGCGCCCTCCTCGAACGCCTCGGCGAGCGTCGCGCCCGTGCCCCGCACTCCCACGTCCGCCTCATGCTCGAAGGTTTCGCAGGCCATTGTGTCCTTCCCGTCTCTTCACGGACACTTTACACCCTCCGGCCATTCGACGGCAATGAAGCAGGGATAGGAGCAGGGATAGAGGGAGAGGAGGGATGTTCCGTTCGCAAAGCGCCGGAGAAGTGGAGCGCGAACTTCACCATCCAAGCACGATGGTCCCGGAGAGACCATGAGTCCGTTCTTTCCCCAGCGGGGAGCACGCGCAGTCAGAGGAGCATCAGAAAGGCTGCGCTCTCGTCTTCGGCGAGTCTCCGGACGTCCTCTACGTGGTTACGAAGGGTTTCCTCGATCTCCCGCGTTGAGCAGTTCCCACGGCGTATCCAAACGACCTTCGGAGGATGACCCAGGAGCAGGCTTCGTTCGTGGAAGTCGGAGTCTTTCGTGCAGATGATGCAGCCATTCTTGCGTGCATAGATCCAGACGGCCTCATCGGTGGCAGAGGCGAGACCCACATCGTGAGCGTGGGCGGATCCCGGGTAGACGTCGAGGAGGAGGCTGACTAAGCGGGGCGAGAGGTTCTCATCAAAGAGAAGCCTCACGCGTTTGCAACGAGAAGGTGACGTTCACGGTCCGCCGCATAGCTCAGGCAAGCCTGGATGTCCTGGGCGGTCAGATAGGGGAAGTCCTTGAGGATCTCTTCCTGGGTCATGCCGGAGGCTAGGTATTCCAAGACGTCATAGACCGTGACTCGCAGTCCGCGGACGCAGGGCTTTCCGCCACGCTTGCCCGGTTCGATCGTGATGATGCTTCGATAGTCCATCCGTCGCCGCTCCTTCTTGAAGAAATCTTACTCTCCGTCCTGAACCAAATCAATCGCTTTTGCCGGGCCGCGCTTGCTTGTGCGGCAGAAGGGAGGTAACATCCTTGCCAAGAGTCGTCTTGAATGGCCGAAAGGAGGGAAACATGCGCGTCATCCTGGTGTTGAGTTTCCTGCTTATCCCCACGCTCGCGTTGGCGGACGATTTGCCCGCGATGCTGGGGGGCATGTGGGAGTTCGTCCGCAAAGCCCCGACGGATCCGGTCAACAACCCCGGCAAACTGAGCACCATGGACAAGAAGGAGTGCGTCAAGGACATGAAGGCCCACTTCGAGAAGCAGAAAGCCATGCTTTCGAAGACTTGCAAGTTCTCGGAGACGAAGAAGAGCGGGAATTCCTACACGACGACGAGCACGTGCAACGTCCCGCAAATGCAGGCCAAATACACGAACAAGAACGAGACCACGGTCAAGGGAGACAGCGCCTACGAGAGCCGGATCGACACCGAGGGGACAATGGCCGGAAAACCGGTCAAGTGGACCGAGACCGTAACCGCCAAACGGATCGGGGACTGCGGGAAGTAGAGATAGTCGGCCCGATGTTCCGGAGGTGGATCGCGAGGCTTGCGGTGGCTTATCACTCTGGAGTTCTCGCTTGGTGTAGAATTGCCGGGAAGACGGAAACATGAAGCTCTCAGAACAGATGACCGATGAGTAGCAGAGGCGGCTGGCGAAGGAGGCCAAGGGCCTTAACTGAGGGCGGGTGTTCACCGACCAAGGAGACTGGGAGCCGCGATATGGCGTTGAGCTCGCTACGCCTCATCAAGCAATGCGCCCTGCTACAACCTCAGGAGGCGCTTGGGTCCGTGCCGTCTCACACCAGGGGCATCTACGTTCTGTTCAAACACCAGCCCAGGACGGACAAATACGACGTCGTCTACGTGGGACTCGCCGGAGGGCCGGAGACGGGGATACGGGGCCGATTGCGTTCACACTATGAAAATGAAGGAATATCGCCCTGCCAGGAAGCGCGTCACCGTCTCCGTGGGTGAGTCAGTGCGCATTCTGCGCGAGTTCCAAGAGTTGAGCCAAAACCAACTCGCTCAGCGTACCGGCATTCCCCAGGCGACGATTTCGGCCATAGAGAATGATCGTGTCCGTCTGGGGATTGAGCGGGCGAAGGTCCTCGCTAGGGCGCTCAAGTGCCATCCCGGAGTTCTCGTATTCCCAGGTTGGGAACTTCCTCACGAAGCCGCGGCATAACAACCAAGGTGCTTGGATGTATTTGCGTTCGTGGGCCTCGTCCGCGTCCCGCCGCCTCCTTCCCGAGGCGTGGGGGAGGGTTCCTCCAGCAATCTTAGGGCTGGGGTTCTTCGCCCAATTCTTCGTTTGACAGTTTTCGTAGGGTCGTGGTAAATATAACGGCTCTTTGGAGGTGGTGGTCATGACGTACGCAATCGTTGAGACGGGTGGGAAGCAGTACCGCGTGAAGGAGGGGGATCTCCTGTACGTTGAGAAGATCCCCGCCGAGGCCGGGAAGAAGGTCGACTTGGGGCGCGTCCTCTTCGTCTCCGAGGGGGACCGGGCGACCGTGGGCCGTCCCGTCGTCGAGGGAGCCCGCGTCGAGGCCGAGGTGGTGGCCCAGGAGCGCGGCGACAAGATTGTCATCTTCAAGCACAAGCGGCGCAAGAATTATCGCAAGAAACAGGGGCACCGGCAGAGCCTCACCCGCGTTCGGGTGACGAAGATCGCGGCCGCCTAGCCCCGCTGACGGAGAAGATTCGAAATGGCTCACAAGAAAGGCGTCGGAAGCACTCGAAACGGTCGTGACAGCAACGCCCAACGGCTGGGCGTCAAGCGCTTCGGCGGGGAGACCGTGACCGCCGGGAGCATCCTCGTCCGCCAGCGCGGCACGAAGTTCCATCCGGGCACAAACGTCGGCAAGGGGAGCGACGACACGCTTTACGCGAGGATCGCCGGGATCGTGGCGTTCGAGCCGCTCGGACGAGACCGCAAGCAGATCAGCGTCTATCCCGTTTCGCCTCCTCCACCCGCCGCGGCCTGACCGCCTTTTCTTTCAATTCCCGCTCCTCTCGATCAAACCGCCCCGCCGGCCGCGCTAACCGCGGCCGGTCGCCGGGGGTTTGCGCTTTCGTCTCCGTTCAAATAGAGTAAGTTCGTTCGAAATGCCTCGTGGGTGCTTGTTTCCGCACCGGGAAGAAAAAATGGCCGCGTTCGTCGATCTTGTGAAGGTGCTCATCAAGGCCGGAGACGGCGGGAACGGGTGCGTGTCGTTCCGGCGCGAGTGGGGCGTCCCGCGGGGAGGCCCCAACGGGGGAAACGGGGGTAAGGGCGGGGACGTCGTCATCGAAGCGTCTCCCCATCTGGCCACGCTCCTCGACCTTCGCTATCACCAGGAGTACCGGGTCCGCCATGCGGGCCACGGCCGCGGGAAAGACCAGAGCGGGCGTGACTCGGCCGACATCGTGATCCGCGTCCCCGTCGGGACGGTCGTCCGCGACGCCGCGAGCAAGGTCCTGTTGGCTGACTTGACCCGGGCCGGGGAGCAGGTCGTGGCGGCCCGCGGTGGACGGGGGGGGCTCGGGAACGCGGCCTTCAAGGGGCCGACCAGGCAGGCGCCCGACTTCGCCCAGAAAGGAGAGGCGGGCGAGGAGCGGGTCCTCGAGCTGGAACTCAAGCTGATGGCCGACGTGGGGCTTGTGGGCCTCCCGAATGCCGGCAAGTCGACCCTCATCTCCGTTCTCTCGGCGGCCCGCCCCAAGATCGCCGACTACCCGTTCACGACGCTTTCGCCCAACCTCGGGGTCGTCCGTCTCGGGGACGAGGAATCGTTCGTGATGGCCGACATTCCGGGGCTCATCGAGGGGGCCCACGAGGGGACGGGGCTCGGGACTCAATTCCTTCGTCACGTCGAGCGGACGGCCCTCCTTCTCCACTTGGTGGACGTCTCGGAAGGGGCCCCGACCGGCGCCGTGACCGCCTTCAATATTGTTTCCGCCGAGCTTTCGGCCCATAATCCCGAGCTTGAGAGACGGCCCAAGATCGTCGTGGGAACGAAGAACGACGCGGCCGGCGAGGGGGCCGAACGGGAAGCCCTCAGGGACTTCTGCGAGGCCCGGGGTCTTCCCTTCTTCGTAGTCTCGGCGGCCACGCGCGAGGGATTGGACGAGCTTCTGAGGGCCGTCATGCCGCGGGTCCGCGAGATTCGGGAAGCGAGGATGGCGGCTTTGCCGGGGGGAGACGTGGAGTGAAGGGAGGCGGTTTCGATCTCGCGCGATTCCTCTCCCGGCCGCGCCGGATCGTCATCAAGGTGGGAAGCCGCGTCCTGGCCACGCGGGCCGCGGGCCTTTCCAATGCGCGGATCCGGGCGCTCGCCGCGCAAGTGGCCGGCGTCCGGGAGAAGGGCCACAACGTCGTAATCGTTTCATCGGGGGCGATCGCGGCGGGGATCGGCGCGGTGCGGTCCTCCGGTTCCGGCCGGCCCGTCACGATCCAGATCAAGCAGGCGGCGGCGGCCGTTGGTCAGAGCCGCTTGATGTGGGCCTACGAGCAGGCTTTCCGCAAGCACGGGATTCACACGGCGCAGATCCTCCTCACGGCCGAAGATCTGGGGCACCGCGGGCGGTACCTGAACGCCCGGCACACGTTCGAGACGCTCCTGTCGAGCGGGATTCTCCCGATCGTCAACGAGAACGACACCGTGGCCGTCGAGGAGATCCGCTTCGGCGACAACGACACGCTGGCCGGCCTGGTGGCGCCCCTCGTCGGAGCGGACCTGGTCGTCCTCTTGTCCGACGTGGAGGGTCTCTTCACGGCCGACCCGCGGCGGGACGCCAAGGCTTCGCTCATTCCCTTCGTCCCGTGCGTGACGGCCGAGGTGGAGCGGCTGGCCGGCGGGGCGCGGACGAGCGAAGGAACGGGGGGGATGGTCTCGAAAGTCCGGACGGCCAAGAGGGTGACGTCGCTCGGGATTCCAATGGCGATCGTGAGCGGTCTGAAATCCGGGCGGCTGACCGAGTTCCTCTCCGGGTCCGGACGGGGCACGCTGTTCTTACCGGAGGGGCCGGAGGGGCCCGAGGGGTGAATGGGTGAATCGGTGAATCGGTGAATCGGTGAATGGGTGAATGGGTGAATCGGTGAATCGGTGAATCGGTGAATCGGTGAATCGGAATGCGCGCCTCTTTTAGAGTTGCGCTGTTTCTTGTTCGGTGAGCGGGAGAGGCTCGATGGCTATTCTGAAGATCGCAGAGATCGGCAACCCGATCCTCAGGCAGGTGGCGCGGCCCGTGCCGGATGACAAGGTCCGGTCCGAGGCGGTCCAGCTCCTGATCGACGACATGATCGAGACAATGCGCGAGTACGACGGGGCGGGCCTCGCCGCGCCCCAGGTCCGCCATTCCGTCCAGATCGTCGTCTACGAAGCGGCGGCGAATCCCCGCTATCCCGAGGCCCCCTCCATTCCCCTCACCGTCCTCATCAACCCGACCGTCACCCTTCTTCCCGGCCCCCCGGAGGGAGGTTGGGAGGGGTGTCTTTCCATTCCGGAGATGCGGGGGATCGTCCCGCGCGCCCGCTCCGTGCGGGTGAAGGCGCTCGACCGCCTCGGGCGGCCGGTCGATTTCACCGTGGAGGGATTTCATGCCCGGGTGATCCAGCACGAGACGGACCACCTCCAAGGGATCCTCTTCGTGGACCGGATGCCGGACCTGAAATCGCTCGCCCGCCTGAACGAGTTCCACCGCTTCTGGATGAAGCCGGGCGAGGCCGAGCCGGCGGAGACCTAGCAGGTTGCGGAAAAAGTCCCCTCTCCCCCTGCCAGGGGGAGAGGGCGAGGGTGAGGGGGTTAAGCAATCCGTTGATTCTACTGGCCCTCACCCCAACCCTCTCCCAGAGGGAGAGGGGGCGAAAGGGGTTTTTCCGCAGCCTGCTAGGAACCCAGAAGGGAAAGGGGAGACGATGCACGAAACCGATATCAACGTGGAACCCGCCGCGGTCAAGGAAAAGCTGGACCAGGGCGAGAAACCGGTTCTTCTGGACATTCGCAACCCGTGGGAAGTGCAGGTTGCGCGAATCGAGGGGGCGACGCACATTCCGATGGCCGAGCTTCAGTACCGGATCGAGGAGATCCCGAAGGACAAGGAGGTTTTCATCGTCTGCCACACGGGGCGGCGTTCCCTGACGGCTACGATGTTTCTCCGGCAGGCCGGGATGGACAACGTGAGAAACCTGGCCGGGGGGATCGACGCCTGGTCGCGGGATGTCGATCCGTCGGTCCCGCGGTACCGGTGATGCGCCCCTGGAAACGCCCCTGGAAAATCGTTGATCTTCGGCTTTGCGGTCGATAAGATCACATCTTAAACTGGGCAGTGCGCCCGAATCCCCGCCCCTCCTGCCTACCGGCAGGCAGGTGGAGCGGGGACTCGATGCACGAATGCTAATATCGAAATGCACCTTGGCCTTCAACGGGGGGAGAAACGTGGAGAGGATCATCAATCTGCACGTTGAGAAGCTGCCAGAGGGTGTCTATCTTGCTACGTCGGAGGATGTTCAGGGTTTGGTGGCCCAGGGTCGAACGATTCAGGAAACCATCGAAATTGCTCGGGACATAGCGAAAAAGATTCTGGAGGCACGGGCGGAGAGAGAGGGAAGCGCGGCTCCGCCTCCGGCAAAGGACAGCTTTGACTTGCCGCTGGTTGTGGGCGTGTAGTGGGGCGGTTTGCCGGTTTCAAGTACCGGGATGTTATCAGGCGTCTTAAGCAACTAGGGTTTGAATTCGACCGGCAGGCCGCTGGTTCCCACGAAATCTGGTACCATCCAGCCAACCGCCGTTACACAACCGTCCCGAACCATCCGGGGGATTTGCCGGAAGGGACTCTCCGCGCGATTCTCAGGCAGGCGGGGATTGATCCAGAGGAATTCCTGGGGAGGTAGAATCCGGCATGGAAGATGAGATCCGTCAGGAGATCCACAAGGAAGGGTACGACAAGGAAGAAGAGTACTTCTTCAAGAGAAACCTCGATCTGATCCAGAAGAAACGCAGGGAGCTCGACGCGAAGCGCCGCGCCCGGGAGGCCGAGCACTCGAAGGCGGCTCACTGGATGCGGTGTCCCAAGTGCGGCGGCCAGATGGGCGAGATCAGCATGGGAGACGTCCGGGTCGACAAGTGCTCGTCGTGCGGAGGCCTCTTCTTCGATCGAGGAGAGCTCGACCTGATGCTGGCCGAGCACGAGACGATCGGCCTCTTCAACCGGCTCAAGCATCTCTTTGGGTAGGTCCCGGCTCCCTCTTTTGTCATCCGGTCCGCGATTCCGCGCGGATCGAAAACGGAACCGAATATCTCCATAAAACTTTCCTATTGACACCCGCGCCGGGCGAAGAGTAGAAAGCGAATAGGCTCGTTTATTCTTTAGTTCTCTCTTGAGTTCTCTCTTGCCGATGACGGCCGGGGCGATCGCGCCCTGGCCTGTTTCGTCTTTTTCCCGGGCGCCCCGTGTCCGGAGGAGGCGCAACACCGTCCCGTCTGCTCCGTCTTTTTTTCCGAGAGAACCCAGCCGCGCCCCCCGCCGACGAGTCCCTTCCAATGTCCATCCCGGCCGGCAAGCCGGTTCTCTCATGCCCGAGGAGGGGTCATGGACGTTTCTCGTCGAGGTTTCCTGAAGCTTGCCGGCGCCGTTTCGGCCGGCTCCGCCCTGGGAGGGCTCTCCATGGCCCGCCCGATCCATGCCTATGCGAAGGACCTCCCGACCAAGGGCGCGAAGGAGGTCCCGACCCTGTGTCCTTACTGCGCGGTCGGCTGCGGCCAGATCGCGCACGTCCGCGACGGGAAACTCGTCAACCTGGAAGGAGACGCCTCCCACC
This sequence comes from Nitrospirota bacterium, assembly GCA_016195465.1. Classification (GTDB taxonomy): domain Bacteria; phylum Nitrospirota; class RBG-16-64-22; order RBG-16-64-22; family RBG-16-64-22; genus RBG-16-64-22. The sequence goes on along the minus strand of JACPZO010000107.1, from coordinate 2,550 downwards.
CGATCAGCCGGGGGCGCCTCTGCTCGAAGGGCGCGGCGACGTATCAGATGACCGTGAACGACCTGCGGCTGACCAAGGTCAAGTACCGGGCGCCGGGGGCCTCCGAGTGGCAGGAAAAGCCGTACGACTGGGCCCTACAGGAAGTCGCGAAGCGGTTCAAAGCGACGCGGGACGCCACGTTCGTCGAGAAGGACGGCGACGCCCTCGTCAACCGCTGCGACGGGATCGCCTGGATCGGATCGGCCGTCACGGACAACGAGGAGTGCTACCTCTTCGCCAAGCTCGCCCGGTCGGCGGGCGTCGTCTCCCTGGAACACCAAGCGCGTCTGTGACACTCCTCCACGGTGCCCGGTCTGGGCGCCTCCTTCGGCCGCGGGGCGATGACGAATCACTTCATCGACATGAAGAACGCCGACGTCATCGTCATCATGGGATCGAACTTCGCCGAGAACCACCCGGTCGGGTTCCAGTGGGTGATGGAAGCGGTCGAGAAGAACAACGCCCTCCTCATCCACGTCGACCCGCGCTTCACGCGCACCTCGTCCGTCGCCCACAAGCACGTGCCGATGCGATCCGGCTCGGACATCGCGTTCCTGGGCGGGATGATCAACCACCTTCTCGCCGGCGGCAAGATCGACCGGGACTACGTGGCGAACTACACGAACGCCCCTTTCATCATCTCCGACAAGTACGCGTTCACCGAAGGCGTCTTCTCCGGGCTCGACGCGGAGAAGCGGTCGTACAACCCGGAGAGCTGGCAGTACGAGAAGGGGCCTGACGGAAAACCGAAGCTCGACCCGACGCTCAATCATCCCCGCTCGGTCTTCCAGCTCCTCAAGGCGCACTATTCGCGGTACGACATCGAGACCGTCGTCAAAATCACGGGGACGCGCAAGGAGGACGTCCTCTTCGTCTACGACGCGATGGCCTCGACGTCCGTTCCGGACCGCTCCGGGTTCTTCGCCTACGCGATGGGGTGGACCCAGCACTCGAACGGCGTCCAGCACATTCGAACGGCCGCGATGATCCAGCTTCTTCTGGGGAACATGGGCGTCCCGGGCGGGGGCATCAACGCGCTCCGCGGCCACGCCAACGTCCAGGGGGCGACGGACCTCGCCGTCCTCTTCCACGATCTGCCCGGGTACCTGGGGCTTCCGGCGCAAGGCGCGCACGCGAACCTCAAGGAGTACCTGGACAAGGGGCCCAAGGCCGGCTTCTGGGTGAACCGGCCCGCGTTCGTCGTCTCCCTCCTCAAGGCCTGGTACGGAGACGCGGCGAGGAAGGAGAACGACTTCTGCTTCGACTACCTCCCCAAGAGCAAGGGGGAGCACTCCTTCCAGCAGGCGTTCAACGTGATGGCCCAGGGAAAGATCAAGGGGGCGGTCTGCCTGGGCCAGAACCCGATGGGGGCCGGGCCGAACGCGGCGCAGATGTTCGCGGGCCTCTCGAAGCTGGATTGGCTCGTCTCCATCGATCTCTTCGTGAACGAGACGGCCGAGTTCTGGAAGAGCCATCAGACGGGCGGGCTCGGACATACGGCCGATCCCGCCGCGATCAAGACCGAGGTGTTCGTGTTCCCCGCCGCGACGGTCGTCGAGAAGAGCGGCTCGTTAACGAACTCGGGCCGCTGGATCCAGTGGCACGAGCAAGGGCCCAAATCGCCCGGCGACGCAAAGACCGACGCCGTCTTCACGATCCGGCTCGGGCAGGCGCTCAAGAAGCTCTACGCCGGGAGCGCGGAGAAGAAGGACCGCCCGATCCTCGACATGACCTGGGACTATGGAGAGAAGGAGGAGGAGATCCCCGCCCGCGTCCTCAAGGAGATCAACGGATACGCCGTCAAGGACGTCCTCAAGGACGGGAAGGCCGTCGTGAAGGCGGGGGAACAGCTTCCCTCGTTCATCTTCATGCGCGACGACGGTTCCACGGCGGGCGGCTGCTGGATCTACACGGGCGTCTTCGCGAAGGAGAACAAGGCCGCCTCGCGCAAGGCGGACAAGCCGGGGGAGGGAATCGGCTCGAACCTCGGCTGGTCGTTCGCCTGGCCGGCGAATCGCCGGATTCTCTACAACCGGGCCTCGGCGGACCTTGCCGGCAAGCCGAGATCCGATCGGAAGAAGGTGATCTGGTGGGACGCGAACGCCGAGAACCCGGACGGGAAGAAGGGAAAATGGGCCGGCCTGGACGTTCCCGATTTCGGCGCGACGATGGCGCCGGACGCCAAGCCCTCCGACAAGGGGCTGTTCGTCGGGATCGGCGGGATGCACCCCTTCATCATGAACCCGGAGGGGCGGGGCCGCCTCTTCGCGGCCGCGCTCAAGGACGGCCCTTTCCCCGAGCACTACGAGCCGGTCGAGACGCCGGTGGAGAACGTCCTTTCGAAGCAGAAGAGCTCGCCCGTGGCGAAGATCTACAAGAGTGACAAGAACCCGATCGGCACGGCGGACAAGTACCCGTACGTTCTCACCACGTACCGGCTCACGGAGCACCACCTGGCGGGCGCGATGACCAGGAACCTTCCCTGGCTGGCCGAACTGATGCCGAACCTCT
>JACPZO010000106.1 GCA_016195465.1 Nitrospirota bacterium | reverse complement strand
TTTCTGTTCATGCTGGCCGTCCTCACGATCGGCCTGCTGAGATACCGGCGGACTCTGGACTGATTCCCCTCCGATCGAACGGCGCATCTCCGGCCATCCCTTGACTCCCAAACGGCCAGGTGTTAGAAAGTCCGTAGTGGGACGCAAGATCGCGTCTCCCGACTCCCCCTCTTCCGTAGAAGGCCGGCGATGCGTACCGAGTGGACACTCGTCACGGCGGTTCTTCTCTCCCTGTTCCTTTCGTTTGCCCCCTGGGCGGCGCCCGTTCGCGCGGCTGAGCCCGGCCCCGAGATCGTCCACAAGCCTGATGCCTATTACTTCCCCGGGTTCCGGATCGACATCCAGACGGAGATCCGGACCGTCCAGGAAGCCCAGGACGCCCGCTGCTACTTCCGCGCAAAGGGACAGGGCGATTTCCACTTCGTCGACATGGGCCGCGTGCAGGAGTCCCTCTACTACGGGGTCCTCCCCGCCCCCTGGGTCGATACGAAGGCGGTCGAGTACTACTTCTCCGCCGTCACGGCCGACGGCAGGGTTACGAAGAGCAAGACCTTCGAGATCCGGGAGATGGAGACGGCGGAAGCGGGCGAGTGGCGGAACCTTGGCCGGCAGGTAAAGGAAGAGGCGAAGGACCGCCTGGAGGACGAGATCAGAAAGCGCCTCTGGGAAAAGTACCAGGAACTCCTCCCTCGATGGCAGCAGGCGACACAGCAGGGGGACCTCGTCGTCAAGACGGAAGCGGCGTCATCCAAGGGGGCCGCCGGCTTCAGGGACAGCATGAACGTCCGGGCGGGTCAGCCCCCTCCGGGGGGGACGGGAAGCGCCCCGTCCGCGTCATCCGGGCGAGGGGGGTCCGGCGCCGCGACGGCCATGGGAGCCTTGGTCGTTGTGGGAGCGGGAGCGTACGCGTTGAGCGGCGGGATCGGCAAGAAGATCAAGGAAGCGGTCTGCGAGAGCAAGGCCGGCGACTGGGGAGGACCGTGGGGAGGGATGGACTGTCTCTCTAAGAGCGAGACGGGCACGTGGTCAATGACGATCAAGAGCGATTGTTCCTACACGGGGGCCTGGACGGCGAAGGCCTGGTCGAACTCCTTCTCCGGCAGCATCTCCGGCGACTCGCTGACCGGCACCGTTTCCAGTCCTTCCTGCGGCACGATCTCCTTCAGCGGCTCCGTCAGCGGAAACAGCGTGAGCGGGTCGTATTCGTACAGCACGAGCGGGAGCGGCTCCTGGTCCGGCTCCAAGAAATGACCCGAGCGGGATGGCCGGAGGAAGCCGCGCGCTTGAGGAGACATGCTACTGAGGCGAGCCGCCCATGAGGGCCTTTCGCTGTCTCGCCCTACCTTCCGCCGCCGTTCTCGCCCTCCTATGGGCGGGGCTCGATCCGCTGGAGGCGGACGCCCAGGAGCCGGTCTCCTACTTTACCCACTACATTGACCGCTTCTACGACGGCAACAACGCGGTCACGGCTTCGCAGATGGTGGCGGTGCAGGCGCCGCTCCTGACGGGAGAAGCGGGCGACTGGCGGCTGGCCGTCTCGCCCGCCTACCTTCGGGTCAAGGCTGAGCCGATCGAGTTCTCGGGTGGAAGCCTGGACATCGACTACAGCCGGCTCGTCGGCGAGAAGTGGGGCTTCTACGTCATCGCCCTGACGAACTACGTCCGCACGGTGGCGACGTCGGATTCCGGGTGGCCGCACGCGCGTCTTCTCTGGGCCGAGTTCGAGGGCCTCGATGCGATTCCTTCCTTCAGCGGAACCTATCCGGCCGGCGGAAGCATCTTGACGATGATCCAGAGCGCGGGCTTCCTCTACCGCACGTCCCTGGAGTCCTCAGGGAGCCGCTTTCCTGTCACGCTCTTTGGAGGACCCGTTCTGACGCAGTCGTTCGCCCGCGACCTCCGCTTCGACTACGCCTTCGCCGGGACGTACGGCGGGGGAACGAAGGCTTACCGGGCGGAGGGGACCTCAACGAGCCGCCTCAATGCGTATTTTTACGGGGCCGCGATCGGAGCGGCCACGGAGGCCACGGTGGGGAAGTTCAAGATCGTACCTCATGCTTATGGAACGGTTCTTGGCACACGGTTGAGCGGAACGATGGACTGGCGCGTGCGGGAGTACTGCGGCGGCGCTCTGTGCGCGGAGGATTCCGACAGTTCCCGGAATTCCTGGTCGCTGGGGACGGTCTACTTCCTGATTCCGGGGCTGGACATCGTCTACCGGGACTGGGGCCTGGGGATCAACCTGGTGGAGCCGTTCACGGGAGCGATCGCAAAGAAGCTGGGGTGGCTGCACGGCGCACGCCCGACGATCAACATCAGCCTGACGAAGTATTTCGGGCACTATCGGGAATGACGGCGCCTGAGGGCAAAGATGTCCCTTGGGGGCCCAAGGGGGGCCTGGCCGCTAATTGCTCTACCAAAACTTGGCCGCGCCATGCTTGCGACACACGAGCAATACCTCATCGACGCGCTCGGTGTCTATCAACCCGGGGGCGAGCGCGAGCTTTTTCTGGAAGCGTACGCCCAGCGGCATGAAGACTCGGTTGTACCACCACATCCCCTGCTCGCGGCGATGGGCGAGAAACCACATGCCGACATTGACCAGCCACGACGATTTAGGCTGCATTCCGTAGACGGCGCTTTGCTCCACGGGAAATCCGTGCTCCGCGAGCTTGGCGAGCAGCCGCTGCGGCTCGTAGCGACGACGGTGCCCGATGAAATCGTCAAACGCCGTCCAGCGCCCAGGATGCAGCGGCACGGAGAGCAACAACGACGCATTGGGGGCGGCCACGCGGGACAGCTCGGACAGGATTGCATCTTCGTCGTCGACGTGCTCGACGATGTCGAAGGCGCAGACGAGATCGAATGCGCGATCCGGAAATGGCAGCGCGGATACCAGCGCGACGGCGGCGTTTGCTCCGCGTGCGCGCAGTTTCGCCGCGACGGGCGGGCTGAAGTCCACGAAATGCGTCCCATCGAGCGGAAGGCGCGGTCGCAAGCCCGGCGCGACTTCGAGCCGCGGCTGCGAGCGAGAGACCAGGGAGCGCACGAGCGGCCACGTGTTGAAGCGCTGCGGCTCGACGAGGCGCGCGTCCGTCCACAGGGGATCGTAGAACCGGCGGTTCACTTCGAGCAGGGCCGGACCGCCGCGAGCGTGCGATTGCACGGAATTCATCGTGCTGCACTCTAGCAGATGGCGGGAAAGTCGACAATTGGCGATCCCGTCGACTTTGCGTCGGAACTCGGGTGGCGCAACCCCTGCGTGAGAGGGTGCGGTTGCCGTAAGGCAAGGGGGAGGAGGGAAAAGACGATGGGAGTTCGGCCCGGACATGGACAAGCGGTTCCAGGGAGATCGGGGAGCCGGCTGAAGAAAGGCGATCTTCTGAGGCGGATTTCGGCCGATCCCAGGGTTCTTGGCGGAAAACCCGTGGTCCGAGGAACGCGGATCTCGGTCGAGTTCGTCGTGGAGCTTCTGGCTTCCGGGGCGAGCGAAGCGGAAATTCTCGCTGACTATCCGCACCTCAAGCCGGCCGATATCCGGGCGTGCCTGGAATACGCCGCCCGCTCCATCAGGAACGAAGTCTTCGTGGAGTTGGAGACGGCGGGTTGACCGCGCGCGGTCTTCGATCAGGCGGCCGGGACGTATCGTTTAATGTCAATGGCGATTTCGCGTGCACGCCGCCGCGTTTTCGCCACGTCATAGGCAAGTTGCATGCGGAGAAGATGGCTCATGTCAGGGCCGAACGCCCTTTCTATGCGAAGGGCCATTTCCGGCGTCAGCCCAGCCTTGCCGTGTAGAATGTCTGAGAGCGTAGCGCGGCGGACCTTCAGAATCTCGGCAGCCTTCGATACCGTGAGTCCGAGAGCTTCGATAATCTCGGTTTTGATCACATCGCCAGGATGGGGCGGATTCTTCATGGGCATTGTGAATCTCCTAATGGTAGTCGACAAGATCAATATCGCTCGCGCTATTCGTCTCTGCCTCGAAGCGGAAAACCAAACGCCAGTTTGCCGTAACGGTCAGGCTCCAGAATCCTTTCAGGCCGCCTCTCAGCGGGTGAAGCTTCCACCCGGGCGGGACCCCCTTGGGATCGCCGTCTTCATAAAGCCGCCGAAGTCCCTTATGGCGAAAGCGGACAAGCTGCATTCATTCCTTCTCATCGGCGGATGCTCATTTCCACCCAGGCCGGCAAGGCGAGGCAATATCCATTGTGGGCAATGTGTACTGTAAGACCGTACGTATGTCAAGGGCTTTGTTCCTGTCCTCCGCAAGCACTCCCTGCGAATGGTTCCAATGACCCTCTCGCAGTACGCGTTGGCTCCGGCAGTGTCTCCGGCAATTCAGTGAGTGCAAGCGTAAGCTCTGACTCCTGCGGGAGCGTTTCGTTTACCGGAACGATCAGCGGAAACAGCGTGAGCGGGTCGTTCTCGTTCAGCGCCGGCGGGGGCGGCTCCTGGTCCGGCTCCAAGAACTGATGAGGTGGAACGTGAAACGGCGA
>JACPZO010000105.1 GCA_016195465.1 Nitrospirota bacterium | reverse complement strand
GAGCGGTCGGCGCAGAGGACGGCGTCCGGAGCATTCCGCTCCATGTACGACTCGAACGCCTTCGTGGCGAGGTAGGCGGCCTTCCTGTCCCCGCCGTAGGTCTGGTGCATGACCTCTCTTTCCCACGCCGGGAGGCCTTTCCACCATTCATCGACGAGGCGGGAGATGTCTTTTTCCATTGGCGAGGGATCGCTCATCTAGTCCTCCCAGAATGACCTTAACCACCTTAACCATCAAAACAATAACCGGCTGTTTTTCATTCCTGCCGCACACTCGGCGGGGCCATGCGGACCGCATGGCCCCGCCATAACGCGAGCGATTTCAGCCGGGGCGATACCCTCTTGGAGATTCTCACTCCCCTCGCCAAGAGGTCTTTCCACCGTCTAACAGGACGCTGAAAAAGTCTTTTCCCTTCTCCCCCCGGGAGAAGGTCAGGATGAGGGGGATAGTAAAAACAAACGTTTATGAGAGTAAGGTCTCCCTCACCCCCGCCCTCTCCCGAAGGGAGAGGGGGTTTTTCAGCAACCTGCTAAACCGAACCTCTACGTCGGGCCGTTTACCGTCGTGCCCAGGACCGGCGTTTGCAGCCCTCCGAGCAACGGGCCACCGCACGGATCATCCATTCCTTTCGAAACATGGGTCGGATCACCTCCTTTCGGCATATCACGCTTTTCAATGTAAGTCCCCCGGCCCCGGATTGTCAAGCGGCTCAGCCGGGCGGCTCAGGCGGCAAGGGCGGGGACCCTCCCCGGAGGCCGCTTTCATCGCGTATGGCCGAACTGCCTGAGGACCCATGCCCGCGCCTCCTCGGCGCCGGCGATCCGCCCTTCTTCCCGCTCCTCCTCGACGCTCTCGAGTATCTCGCGAAAGATCGGCCCGGGCGCAAATCCGATCTCGATCAAATCCTTTCCGGTCAGGAGAGCGGCCTGCGGAGGACCGGCCGCCCGCCGCGCCTCGTGAGCCGCCTTGAGGAATTTCCACGTGGAGAGGCCGCCCGGACCGGCCAGCGCATCGACCCGGTGGAGCTCCAGCTCCTCCTCGAACGTGGGCCGGTCGAGCATCCGCGCAAGCTTGCCCGGATGCATCTCGCCGGCGCGGCAGAGGTCTCCGTGATGCCGGACGAGAAGGACGATGCTCTCCGTGTCTGCGTTCGAGAACTTGAGCCGAGAGCAGATCTTCCGCGCCGTTTCCGCGCCTCTTTCCTCGTGCCCGTAGAAGTGTATCCGATCCGTCACGGTCATCGCCGCCGGCTTTCCGAGGTCGTGAAAGAGGACCCCGAACGCCAGGACCGGCGACGGGTCCTTGAGGAACGAGAGCGCCAGGCGAGTGTGGGCGTACACGTCCCCTTCCGGATGGTACGACGGCGGCTGGGCGACTCCTTTCATCTCTTCCACTTCCGGAAGGAGGAGGGCGAGGATCCCGAGACGGTCAAGAAGGTCAAGACCCCGGACGGGGTCGGGACCCGTGAAGATCGAGACGAGCTCGTCCCGAATCCGCTCCGGGCTCACGGAAGAGAGGCGCGGCGTCACGTCCGCGGCCGTTTTCTCGGTCGCGGCGGCGATCGAGAACCGAAGGGCCGCCGCCAAGCGGACCATCCGAAGGATCCGGACCGGATCTTCGGCGAACCGGTCCCCGGCGTTTCCCACGCTCCGGACGATCCCGGCGGCCAGATCGTTCCTCCCCCCCACGTAGTCGATGACCTCGCCCGTCTCCGGATCGAGGAACATGGCGTTGATCGTGAAGTCGCGGCGGAGGGCGTCTCCCTCGGCGGTCCCGTCCCCGCGGAACGTGGAGACCTGGTAGGGAGCGCCGTCGCGGATGACAAGGACCGTCCCGAAAGCCGCGCCGACGGGGACGGTCTGTGGGAAGAGCGATCGGATCGCGTCCACGGACGCCGAGGTGGCGACGTCGTAATCTTGCGGAGAAACGTTCAGCGCGAAGTCGCGGACGCATCCGCCCACGAGGCAGGCCTCATGACCGGCCTGCCGGAGAACTCGGACGATGGCGTCCGCCGCGAGGCGGGAAGGAGCGGACATCTCACTCCGACAGAACGGCCGCTTTCTTCTTCTCTTTCTCCTCGAACTCCTTGGCGCGAATCTCGGCCTCTTCTTTCGCGGCCGGGCTTCCGACGCGGACGCGGTACCACTTCCCCTTCTCGCCCAGGTCGGCCGGCGTCACCTGGACTTGATACCCCTTGTCCCGGAGCTCGCCGGCGATCTTCTCCGCGTCCGATTCCTGCCTGTACGAGCCGACCTGAACCACGTACCGGTTGGCAGCCGGCTTCGGGGCGGCCGCCGCGCTCTCCTCCTTCGCCGGCGCCTTCGCGGCCTTTTCCTTCGCCTTGCCCGCGGCTTCTTCCGACTTGTCGGGTTTCTTGGCGGCCGTCTTTTCCTGATCCGCCTTCGCGGCCTTCTTGGCCGGGGCCTGTTTCTCCTTTTTGGCGGGCTTGAGATCGACGCTCTTTTCGCTCTCCTTCTTGGCCGTCAGGGTCCGATAGAACGTGAAACGGTCGGGCTCCTTCTTGGCCGCCGGATCTTTCGCCTTCTCCGGAGAGGGCGCCTTCGCGGCCGGCTCGGCCGGCTTCGCCTCGACAACGGGCTTGGATGCGGCGGCCGTCTTCGCTTCAACCGGAGCGGGCGATGGGGGAAGGGCGGGCAGGGCGACCGGCGGCGCCGGAGGGAGTTGGGAAAGCGAAGGAGGAGGCACGACGGCCGGCTTTTCCTCCTTCGGGACCGCCTTGACAACCGGAGGAGCCGCCGGCTGGCCCGGGACCGCCTCATTCCGGGGGGCCGATCCGCCCATCAGGTATCGCCCCACGAGAATTCCGAGGGCGAAGACGACCACGACCGCCAGCACGCCGCCCGCGATCAGCAGGCCGATCTGCCGGCTTTCGTAGCGCGCCCCGGTTCGAGGAGCGACTCTCGCGCTCTCGTTCAATTCATCTTCGTCCATCATCCCTCGTCACCTCCTCGAAAACAGACCGGAAGCGGTCAGCTATTCACCGTTCATATGATGAGCATCGCGTCCCCGTAGCTGTAGAACCGGTACCCTTCCCGGATGGCGGCGCCGTACGCCGCCCGCGTCGTCTCCTCTCCCGCGAACGCCGACACAAGAAGAAGGAGCGATGTCCGCGGAAGGTGAAAATTCGTGAGCAGTCCGTCGATCGCCCCGAACCGTCGGCCGGGCCGGATGACGAGGGAGGTCCATCCCTCCCCCGCCGAGACCCCCGCTCCATCGCGAAAGACCGTTTCAAGAACGCGCGCGGCCGTCGTCCCGACGGCGACGACTCTGCCCCCCCGCTCCCGCGCTCTCTCCCATGCGAAGGCCGTCTCCGGCGGCACGGAATACCACTCCGTATTAGGCTCGCCTTCGGGACACCCCGCCTTCGAAACGGGCCGGAACGTGGCGGGGCCCACGTGGAGCGTCACGGAGGCCGTTTCGATTCCCCTCCGCTTGAGCTCATTCAGTAGACCGGGCGTAAAATGGAGACCGGCCGTCGGGGCCGCCGCCGATCCGTCGGTCCTCGCATAGACGGTCTGATACGCCTGGAAGTCATCCGCACGGGCGGTTTTCTCTCCCCTCCTTCGCAGGATGTACGGCGGAAGCGGAATGTCCCCGCTCTTTTCCAGCCATGCCCGGAGATCGAAGCGGTCCGGAAGGCGGACGGAAATCGTTCCGGCGGCGGCGGAGAGGACTTCGACCTCCGGGCCGTCCGGCTCCAGGCGAAGCCGCGTCCCGGGTCTTCCGGCCCCGCGCGCGAGCGCCTCGCACGTCCGATCGCCCCGCCCCGCGCCTCCGCGCAGCAGGAAGAGAAGTTCCACGCGCCCGCCCGTCGGGACCTTGCGGGCGGCGGCGCGGGCCCGGACGACCTTCGTGTCGTTCAGGACGACGAGGTCCCCGGGATCGAGCAGGCCCGGAAGGTCCCGGACCCGGCGGTGCGATAAGGTGCCCGCCGCCCGCGAAACGACGAGAAGCCGGGCGGCGTCCCGCGGGGACGCGGGGCGGTCCGCGATCCGCTCATCGGGAAGAACGTAGTCGAAAAAACCCGGCTCTGTCCCTTCGGCAATCCCGGTGGGACCCGCTCCTGAAAGTTCGATCTTGCTTCCCTTCACCTATTCACCCATTCACCGATTCACCAGGCGGACCTGGTTGTTCTTTTTCACCTTCGACGAGAGAGTCACCGCCGTCCCCGGAAAATAGCGGGCGAGGATCTCCCGATACCCGGCCTTTCCGTCCGCCATCGCCCGCGCGCCGTGCTGACACAGGCCGACGCCATGACCCGATCCGAGGCCGGCGAAACGGAAACCGTCTCCCTCCGGCTCGATGGTGAACCTGGTGCTCTTGACCAGGTCCGGCCCGACGGCCTTCCGGAAGTCGATGCCCCGCATCTCGCGCGGGCCCTCCCCGGTCCTCACGCGAACCGTCCTGATCCGCCCGGTCTGTGAGAGGTCGGCCGGCTCGACGGCCGTGACCGCCCCGGAGAAAACGATGCCCGCCGCCCGCAGACGCCGCGCCAGATCGTTCGCCTCGATATGGTAAGTCCAAGTGGGAGGCGTGTCGCCCAGCCGACATTCAGAGCGAATGGATTGGAGGTAGGGAAAGCTCCGTCCCCAGACGTCGGCGGCGTTTTCCGTCACGCCTCCACAGTAGGCGTGGTAGACGGCTTCGGCGAGTTCCCCCTTGTAGGCGAGAACCTCCCCCCGCGTCGACCGCACGGCCTCCTGGACCTTCGGATGGAGAGCGCTCTCCCCCGAGTAGGCCTGGTGGTCGACGCCCGCGCCGATGTCAAACGCCTGCCCCGCGCTCCTCTGCCGGAGAGAGAGCGCGTACGTCCGGGCGAGCACGGCCTGGGCCTTCAGGACTTCGATGTCCCACGCCGCCGGCACTTCGCGCGGGACGACCCCCGCGACGTAGGTCTCGACGTCGACGTGGTTCACGACCTGGAGCCGCTCGCCCGGGGCGGCGCGGATCTCGATCTCGCCGGGATACGAAACGCCGTCCACGGCCAGGGACTCCCCGGACGGGCGAAGACGGACGGTCCGGCCGACCGGCTGATCGCCGACGGCGAGCCCTCCTCCTTGCGCCCGAACGGACGCCTGCCGTCCCGAATTGAGCGCAAGCGCGGCTCCCTTCGAATCCAGGAACCGCAGGGGCTCGGACGACGAGAGTCGGACCTCCTTGGCCTTCTCGACCACGGCGACGCGAATCGTCTCGGCCCCCGCGGCGCCCGCGGCCAGAAACACGAAGCCCGCGACAACCGCCCCCATCGTTTTCTGCCTTCTCTGATTCACCGATTCACCCATTCACCGTTTCTTTAGAGCAGCCGCCCCTGCTCGCCGCCCGCCGGTCCATTCTGCCTCTTCTCCGGCGCGGGCCGGCCGAAGTACTCGAACGTCCGGCGCGTCGCCACCCGGCCCCGCGGCGTCCGGTCGAGAAGGCCTTCCTGGATCAGGAACGGCTCGTAAACGTCCTCGAGCGTCTCCTTGTCCTCGGAGAGGGCCGCCGACAGCGTATCGATCCCCACCGGTCCCCCGTCGAACTTGTCGATGATCGCGAGAAGGAGCTTCCGATCCATCGGGTCCAGGCCCCGCTCGTCCACCTCGAGAAGGGCGAGTCCCTCGCACGCCGCCTCGCGCGTGATCGTCCCGTCCCCGCGCACCTGGGCGTAGTCGCGGACGCGGCGGAGGAGCCGGTTGGCGATCCGGGGCGTCCCCCGGGCCCGGCGGGCGATCTCTTCGTCTCCACCGCCGGTCAGCCCCACGTTCAGGATCGAGGCGGAGCGCCGAACGACTCTCGCGATGTCATCCGCTCCGTAGTAGTCGAGACGCACGAATATTCCGAAGCGGTCCCGGAGCGGAGAGGTGAGCATCCCCGACCGCGTCGTGGCGCCGACCAGCGTGAACCGCGGAAGGTCGATCCGGATCGAGCGCGCCGACGGCCCCTGGCCGATCAGGATGTCGAGCTGGAACTCCTCCATCGCCGGATACAGGACCTCCTCGACGACCCGGTTCATCCGGTGGATCTCGTCGACGAAAAGGATGTCGCGAGGACTCAGGTTCGTGAGGATCGCCGCCAGATCCCCTTGCCGCTCCAGGACCGGCCCCGACGTGACCTTGACCTCGACGCCCAGCTCCCGCGCCAGGATGTGCGAGAGCGTCGTCTTCCCCAGCCCGGGCGGGCCGACCAGGAGAACGTGGTCGAGCGCCTCCTTCCGCTCGCGGGCCGCCTGAACGAAGATCCGGAGATTTTCCTTCACCTTTTCCTGCCCGATGAACTCCTCGAACCGGGTCGGGCGGAGGCTCGCGTCGAAGTGGATCTCCTCGGGCGTCATCACCGGGGAGGCGATTCGATGTTCTTCGTTCATACGCTCGTCGACTCCACGATCCCTACCCCACCCAGCCTTCCCTTACAAAGGGGTTTCGATTCACCTATTCACCTATTCACCTATTCACCTATTCACCTATTCACCTATTCACCGATTCACCGATTCACCGATTCACCGGCCGTCCCAGCTCCCGGAGCGCGGCGCGAACCAATTCTTCCGTCGGCGCGTCCGGCCTGGCCCTAACCACGTCCGCCAGGACCCGTTCGGCCTCGTTCCGCCTGTACCCCAGGGAGATGAGCGCGAGGACCGCTTCGTCGAGGGCCTCTCCCTTTCTGAGCGCCAGCCGCGGCCCCGGGCCCGAGGCCGGGACAAAGCCGTCCAGCGATCCCTTGAGCTCGAGCACGATCCGTTCGGCCGTCTTCTTTCCCACGCCGGGAATCCGTCTGAGCAAGTCCCCATCGCCCGACCGAATGGCCGTGACGAGCTCCGGCGTCCCGGCGCCGGACAGGAC
>JACPZO010000104.1 GCA_016195465.1 Nitrospirota bacterium | reverse complement strand
TCTACAACAAAACGCGAGCCCCCGCCATTGCCCGCCGGTCTACCGAAGATTCAGCGCCCGCGCCGCGTCCTTGACGGCGGATGGCGCCGAGCACCTCCATCATCGCCCGCGTCTCGTCCAACCAGCCGTTGGCCCGCCGCCTGTGCTCCGCAATAAGCTCGTGCGTTTCGGAACAAACGCATCCGAGGTGTGCCTAAAGATGGTAACTCAACCGGGCTCGATCGGCAAACCCTACGCGGAGCTGCAGAACCATGCTGTTTTCCGGCTGGCGAGTTGTCCCCAGCCGAGCCGCTCATTCTCCAACCGACGCGAGGACGGCTTTTCTCATTGCATCGCTGACCCAGAAGCCTTCTCCGATCAGCCTGTCGAGAATGGGAGCAACGGAGGGGAGAAGCCCGCGGCCTTTCGCCTCGACCAGGACGCCCAGGAGGCCCGTGACGGGAAGCCCCAAGGTCCGAGCGACGCGCCGCCCCGCGTAATCGTCCATAATCAGGAGCACTCCTGGAATCTGGCTCGCCAGAACAACGGCCTCGGCCTCCCCTGGTCCCACAAGGGCGCTCAGTCGGTCGAGGGGAGAGCCCCGATCCCTTTCCGTGGAGTTCGCGGACAACTGCCGGTGGAACCAGGATCTCCCCGTACAGGGTGGAAAGAAGATCCAAGCGGCCGACCTTGGCCAAGAGAATGACGGGGCTGGTATCCGGAACGGCCGGCATTACCCGATGCGAGCTCTTGCCTCAGCCAACTCGCGTTCAAGCTCTTCGGGCGTATAATTGAAAACGGAGACTCGGTAGTTCCCCAAGCTGAGAAGGAAACTCGCGCGATCCATTCCGGCCAGCGCCGCCGCCTTTCCGGACGAGATTTTTCCCATCTCATAGAGCTTGACCGCCGAGAGCGTTTTCATCTCGCGCGCAAACTCTTCTTTGCTCTCGCCCAGCGCCTGCCGGACATCCGCCGGATACTGGACGTTGACCGTCTCTAACGCCTTGGCCAAGGGGACACCTCCTCTTCTCCGCTGCCTGCCCAGCGCACATGAGTCACCAATACACGGCCATAATCTACGCCTCCGGCGGACGAAAAACAAGAGGCCGACTCTTGACATGTTGCATTGGAGGGGCCCGCTTTCGAGACACAGAAGCGGCCCGTTCGGGCAAGATGGGCAATTCGGCCGCGTCAGGAACTCCTCATGAAAGGAGTTTTCAGGCCGCCTTTCGAGACGCCTTCGCTTCAGGCGAAGTCCTTCGTATTCCGGGTCACGAACCGAAGCTCGTGATGAAGCGCCGTGGCCGCGAGCAGGCTGTCGATGCTCGGCGCGGGGCGCTTGATCTGCCCAAGCAAGCGGCCCCATCGGTGGGCGGCCATGGCGGCGGCATTCTCGTCAGGAAGCATTTCCTGACCGATCCACCGTCAGTCGGACGCCATCTTGAACTGCTCCGCCAGCCTCACGAGCAAAGCAGCGTTGATGGCAAGAAAGTTCGCGGCACCGACTTGCCAGACATCGGACTGCTCCAAGTCGAACTCGTTTGCCACGTGATCGAGAAGAATCGTTGCGGAACGCCAAGGGGGCTGCGTTGATAACACTCTAACTCCCACCCCCCCGCATATCCCCCCCCTTCTCCCAAGCGATCTTTCGTCTTGTCATCGTACGCGATGCGTAGTATGTTCAACATACGATCAAGACCTGGGCGAACCGGGCCTCTGAACGGTTCCACGCGGACGGGAAACGATCGGCGTTCCGGGGAATGGATGTGGAGGCCGCCCGGGATCTGCTGGCGGCTCTCGACGCCGCCACGAACCTTGGAGACCTGAGCCCGCTCAAGAGCGTGGGGCTCCACAAGCTCAGAAGAGACCGCGCGGGGCAGTGGGCGATGACCGTCAACGACCGCTGGCGGATATGTTTTCGCTTCAAAGACGGCGACGCCCACGACGTCGAGATCACCGACTATCACAGGGGGTAGCAACATGGTCCCGATCCATCCCGGCCGAATCCTGAAACGTGAACTGATGGCACGAGGTCTCTCCGCCAACCGGCTCGCATTGGCCCTTCGTGTTCCCTCGGGCCGCATCACCAGCATTCTGGGCGGGAAACGGAGCATCACGGCTGAGACAGCGCTGCGGCTCGCCCATTTCCTCGGAACGAGCGCGGCCTTCTGGATGAACCTCCAGGCGCGCTACGACCTCGCCGTCGCCGAGGGACAGATCGGCAAGCGCATCGCCGCCGAGGTCCAGCGCGCCGCCTAGGTCAAGCGGCATACGTTGCTGCAACCGTACGATCCACCCTTCCTCCGCGCGGGCGTCTGCTCGTTGGGGGGAGGGGCAAGGGGGTACGGCCTCGAACGGCTCTTGACGCTGACGGAAATCACTTACCTGCAGCGGCAGTTCCAGCGACATAGCCGGTCGTCCAGCAGAGCTGCAGACTATAGCCGCCGGAAGGACGGTCGATATTCAGGATATCTCCGACGAGGTAGAGGTTCGGATAGAGCCTCGATCGCATATTCTTGAAATCCACTTCTTCGAGCACAACACCTCCGCTCGTCACGATCGCCCGATCCTCGCCGAGCAATCCGGTCACGGTCATCCGCACGTCTTTCAACAAACGCACCAATGTGAGCCGCTCTTCCCGACGGACGCTATGGACCGGTTTCTCCGGATCGATGTTCGCGAGCCGCAAGAGCACCGGTACGAGAAGCGGCGCGACCAGCCCCCCCAGACTGTTCTTTATCTGCCTGTTCTTGTTTGGAGCGAAGAGCGCCTGCACCTGCTTGTCGATTTCGCCGATATCCCCATGCGGCATCAGGTCGAGCGAAACGATCACCTCGCCATACCGCAGGAACTCGCCGATATCCCGGCTCATATTGAGCACCAGCGGACCGCTGAGTCCGAAATGCGTAAAAAGCACCTTGCCGCGTCGCGATGGCAAAACTTTCTTGATCTCCCGTTCTTGCCCATTCTGATTCTGGAAGACAGTCAATTTGGCATCCTGAAAGCTGACTCCGGATACGTCTGATATCCATCGTTCGCGTACGCGAAGGGGCACGAGCGACGGACGGGATTCAACGACGGCATGCCCGATCTTTTTCAACCAGCGGAAACCATCCCCCGTCGATCCGGTCTCCGGGTGAGATGTGCCGCCAGTCGCGAGAATATAGGCGTCTGCTCGCATGATATCCCCGTTTTTGAGCCGTACGCCGCTGATGTTCCCGTCGGCCGCTTCCAGCCCGGCTACCATCGCACCGGCTGATACTGTCACGCCGCCCTCTCGCATATACTGCGTGAGCGCATCCCAGACAGACTGCGCGCTGTCGGAAAGCGGAAAGACGCGTTTCTCGGCTTCGATCTTCGTCGGCATCCCATGTTCATGAAAGAAATCTAGAGTGTTCTGCACCCCGAATTTCGAGAATGGCGAAAAGAGAAACTTCCCGGCATCCTTGAATTCCCCTAAGAATATATGCCGGTCGAATTCCGCGTTGGTCACGTTGCAGCGCCCGCCGCCAGTAATCAGGAGTTTCGCCCCGAGAGACGCGTTCTTTTCGAGCAGCACGACACCCGCGCCGCACTCTGCCGCCCGTCCCGCCGCCATCATACCGGCCGGCCCTCCCCCGATAACGATCACGTCGTATCGCATCGATTTCATCATACCAGGAGAAAAGGCGGAAGGGGGGGAGAAGCCCGCGGCCTTTCGCCTCAACCAGGACGCCCAGGAGGCCCGTGACGGGAAGCCCCAAGGTCCGAGCGACGCGCCGCCCCGCGTAATCGTCCATAATCAGGAGCACTCCTGGGAGCCCCCGGGGGTCAGGTCTGTAATGTTTATGTACTCCCCTGTTGTAAGAAATAGCAGGGATGCCAGCGGAAATTATAGATTATAGACCTGACCCCGAGGGTGCCAAGGGTGTTTCGCTCCCCCGGCCAGGGGAGGCGGGCTTGACTGATAACTTGACACATACTGGACTCATCGGATAGCGTGTTCGGCATGAGCTATCGGCCCCGGTTCACGATTACGGCGGACTTGCTCGCTCGGGTGGAGCGAATCGCCGCCCTGCGGGAACGAATCCAGACCGCCGTGGTGGATGTGGCGTGGATCCCGGCCCTCCAAAAAGACTCCCGCGCCCGCAATGCGCACTCGTCCACGGCCATCGAAGGGAACCCGCTGACGCTGGAGCAGGTTCGGGCCATTGAAGAGGGGCGGGAAATCCCGGCGTTGGCCGATCGCGCGCGGCGCGAAGTGCTGAACTATTTCGCCGGCCTGCGCTTCATCGAGAAGCACGCGAAGAAGAAGACCATCGGTCACGAGGACATCCTCGATCTGCACCGGATTGTCGCCGCCAAAGTAATGGACCAGGGCGACGCCGGACGGTACCGGACCATGCGCGTGCGAGTGGGACCGTACGTGCCCCCTTCGCCGGCGGAAGTCTCGGGGCTGATGTTCGAGCTTCTGGAGTGGTGGAACGGCGATTCCAGGAAGCTCTCGCCCGTTCTTTCATCAGGGATTCTGCACTATCGCTTCGAGGCGATTCACCCGTTTGCCGACGGGAACGGGCGCACGGGGCGCGCTCTGGCCTTGTGGGAACTCTACCGCCGCGGATTCGACACGCACCATATCTTCTCCGTGGATGAGTTCTATTGGGAAGACCGCCCCCGATACTATGAGGCGATTCAGAACGTGCGGCGACAAGGCGAAGACCTGACCGTCTGGCTGGAATACGTGGCGAAAGGCCTGGAGGTCTCCCTCCAGCGCGTGTGGACGCGCATACGGAAGTTCGCCGCCCGGTCCGCGGCGCCGCGGCTGACCCTGCGGCCGCGCCAGGAGCAATTGCTTCAATTTCTCAGGGATCGCGGGGGCATGACACCGCGGGAGATATGGGACGCCCTGGGCGTCTCCCGCCAAGGCGCGTTGGACTTGATCAAGCCGCTCGCCCTTGCCTGGCTGATCGTGCGAGAGGGGACCCGAAAGTCCGGCCGCTACCGGTTGAAGAACCTCTGAACCGCAAAGTGCGCCTGGTTCTCGCCCCCCTTGTTGAAGAACCCCGCCTTGAAAGGCGGGGGTTCTCCGACCTCCAAGGTACTTTTCGTTATTTGCATTCGTGCGCCTTGACCCCGCCCCTTGGAGCGGGGGTTACGGCGCACTCTGCGGTTCAGTACCCCACCCAAAGCCCCAGATACGCCTGGGTCTCGCCGCCCTTGCTCACACCGCGGGCCAGGACGGCGCGGAGCGTGATCGGGAACTGATACGAAAAATAGATGTCGAACCGGACTTCTCCCCCCACGCCGGTCTTCAGATCGCCCGCGTCCAAACCGCCCGTATCCCATGCCGTCCCCGTGTCGGCGAAAACAGCCCCGTGAAGACGGCGGAAGAAGAAGGGCGCGGTGGACGGCCCCCGATCGATCCGCCACAGGGGGAAGCGGTATTCGAGCGACCCCAGCACGGCCTTCTGGCCGCGGATCGAATCGGGCGCGTATCCGCGCAGGGAGAGGGTCGTCTCTTCGGTCCCGATCGTCACGTCGCCCGGAACGTCGCCGCCGAGCTGATAGGCCCGCTGGAGGAGCCGGTCGCCCGATGCTGTTCCCCCGAACGCCCGGACGGCCAGGACGTGGTGGCTTCCCAACTCGATGAACTCGTGCCAGTCCGCCGTGGCCTTGCGGATGTTGAAATCTCCGCCCAGGGACTTGTCAATCCACTCATACCCGACCTCAATCCGCCGGCCGTCCTCAGGCGAGATCGACTTGCGGTACTTGTTCGACGTATCAAGAACCCAGGACGTCTTGATTCCCGCCTGAACGCCCTCCCGCGGAGCCTCCGCCGCCGCGCCCGGATCCGAGAGCCGGGTCATGTTGAGCCGGTTGTACGAGAGAGAGATCCCGTGCTGATACGGGATCCGGTAAAAGGGAACGAAGAGCCCCGCCGTCTGCCGGCGCTGGCGTTCCCAATAGTTCGACTTGCGGCCGGATGGATCGACGAGGAGGTCCCCGTATTCGTTCGCGGCATCCGCCGCGTAGAGGGAGATCGTCGGGTACAGGGCATCGTTCTGATAGTAGGCCTCGTAGGCCCAGCGCCCGCTCTCCAGGCCGTATCCGGCCTCGATCAGGTAGTAATGACGATCGAGAACGTCCTGGCCCGACGTGACGGCCCAGAGGACGCCCCCCTTCTCGTCCTCGCTGTACCACGGGAACCACCAGCGCGGAAGGAGCGTGGAGCCAGGCGAGTACGGCCGCGCCTCGCCGGCCGCGGGCACAGGCTCGGGCGCGAGCGGAGGCCGCTTTTCCAAGTAAGGCTCAGCCGGCCGGGGATGCACAGCCGTCAGGTCCATCCTGTGGATGTCGAACCCGTCGGCCGAGTAAACGGCCAAGGCCATCCACTTCCCGTCGGGAGAAAGGACCGGCGAGAAGGCCCCCGTCAGCACGTTTGTGACCTGTTCGATCTTCCGTGAGGCGGCTTCAAAGCGGAACACGTTGAACACGCCCGTCCGGTCGGATGAGAAATAGACGAAGCGGCCGTCCGGAGACCACGCGGGAGCGCCTTCGATCGCCCGGTCGTCTGTGACTTCAGCGACCTTCTTTCCAGCGTCGTCCAGGACCCAGACGTCCTGTTTCCCTCTCCGGAAGACAGTGACGGCAATCCTCTTCCCGTCCGGCGACCACCGAGGGTTGGCGAACTGCCGGTCCGCCTCCGACTCGACGAGGACCCGGGCCTCTCCCGGGCCGGCGGGGAATTTCCTCCGGTCCGCCAGATCGAGGACAACCAGGCGGCTCTTTTCCCCCTCGGCGGTCGAGAAGATCAACCGGCGCCCGTCGGGGGAGACGTGCGGGTCCCGCGCCCGGAGGTCTCGCGTGATCCGGCTCTCTTTCCGGGCGTCGAGATCGTAGGCGTAGACGTCCATCCGCGCAGAAAAGCTTCGCCGCATTTCGAGCTTCGTGTAGTAGATTCTCTTTCCGTCCGGGGCCCAGGCGAGAGACATCCCGGACGCGCCGAATCCTCCCATCCTCTCGACCAGCAGGCGATCCTCGGACCCGTCCGAGCGCATGAGGCGGAGGCTCGGATACTCGTTGCCGTTCATCGAGGCGTAGGCGATCCGGTTCCCGTCGGGCGAGATCGCCGGATGGATCGTGTACTCCCCCCGCCTCGTCAGGCGGGACGTCGGCGTGATTCCCGTCCGAACGATCGCCTCCGCCTCCGCCCTGGACTTCTTTTCGAGATCTCTCCGCCATTCGGCGTACAAAGAGCCGTAGTCGACCCCGAGCGCCCGCCGGCCTGAGGACTGGACCAGAAAAGGGACCGTGCGCCCGCCGTAGACCCGCCCGATCTCGCCGATCTTCTCGTCGCCGACTTTCGCGGCGATGAACTCGAGGAACTTCGCCCCGAAGTTATAAGGAACGAGACCGGCCGGCCAGTCGTCCGGAAAGGTCGCCATCTGCCCCAGCGTGGGGAAGCGGCCCTCCAGGACAGCCGACCGGAGGAGCATCTCCGTGAACGCGGCCCGCCCGCGTCCGCCCGAGGTCCCCTTGGTCTCCTCGTACGTCGCGTACCCTTCGACGAGCCACTCGGGCTGGAACATGTTCGGAAAGTAGAGCCTTCCGAAAGCGGCTCGGAGAAGGGCCGGAAACCCGGAGACCATGTCTATGTGAAGAACGTGCGTGTACTCGTGGGTGATGACCAGGCGCAGCCAGTCGTCGAGACCGAAGAAAGCCGCCCCCTCCTCGACCGGAGAGGCCGCGCTGATGACGAATCGGTTGTTGGGAAAGACCGACGCCCATCCCTGCGGCGCGTCCGAGTCGTCCGCGATGATCAAGTGCGTCTTCCCCGACGGCGTCCACTTGAGCCGCTTCGCAAGCCGCTCGTGAACCTCATCGGCGATCGCTCCCGCCCTTCGGGCCAGGTTTTCCTCCCCCTCGTGGAAGTGGACGAGGAAGTGCGCGGTCTCGATCGTCCGCCACTCGTGGATGGGGTCGAACTTGGCAGTCGCCGCGCCGGGGAAAAGTACGACACAAGCGACGGCAACGAGCGCGGACGCGGATTGGAAGAGTTTGTTCATCTGTTCTCCTTTGGAAGGCGGGACCGCCAAGGGCCGGGGCCTCAGATTCAGCTAAAGAGTCCGCTCCCCCCTGCCGAAAAGAACTCTGGGAGAAGTCACCGGCCGCCCAAACCCACCCGTCTTTGCGGGAAGGAGGCAATCCATGGAAATCTCAGGGATTTCACCGAGCGCCGCGTCCGCCGCCAGTCTGTCAGACGGTGAACCTCAGGCGGTCGCAGTGCTCAAGAAGGCCCTCGACGCGCAGGCGCAAACCGCCGCCGCACTGATTAGCACGTTGCCGCCGCCCGCGCAACCCGGTTCCTCGCCCCCCAACGTCGGCCAGAACATCGACATCGCGGTCTAACAGGCTGCGGAAAAAGGGTCAATTGGTCCAAGAAACCGTCATTCCCGCGAAAGCGGGAATCCAGAAGTCATTGAATTCACAAACGCTGGATTCCCGATAAGAACCTCGGGAATGACGGAAAAAGAGTTTTTCCGCAACCTCCTAAACCTGCGGGCGGGACGAGTCCCCGCCGCCTCGCACCGACAACCGCCCTTTGGGACCCGGAACGTCTCAAGGGCTCCATTTCCGGACATATTCTCCGTCCGCCTCTCCCGGCGGCCAATCATAATAGAACGCCGTTTTATGATCTGAATCATACAGCGCCAGGATTGCATACTGTATACAAGGTGCGACGATCGTCAGGCGGCAGTCCCGATGCCGCCTTTTTCATTCGGAGGACCGTTCCGTGCAGACTCCAAGCGCCACAAAACAACTGGGTGATGAGCACCGCCGCGTCTGGCCGCTTCTCGACGACCTGGCTTCGATCGTCGATAGTCTCCGTTCTGGAAGCGCGGACGAGGGATCCGTCCGCCGTTGCGCGGAGGCCGTCCGGAAGATTGAGGACGAGCTGGACATTCACCTCCTCCGCGAAGAAAAGATCCTTTTCCCGCCCCTGGAGGCCTTCCTGCCCCGCGATTCGGGACCGCTGGCCGTCATGCTGGCCGAACACGATGATCTCCGGAGAGACGAGGCCAAAATGAAGGAGCTTCTCGCCGCCGGCCCCGGCTCGTCAGCGGCCCAGTTGCGCGAGGTCGCCCTGCGGTTCGTCGGCGTCCTCAAGGCCCATATCCAAAAGGAGGACAACATCCTCTTCCCCATGGCCGAGATGCATCTTTCGGCCTCGGACAAGGAGCGCATCGCCCGCGAACTCCCGGAATTCACGCAGGTCGGTTGATTCGCCCCAGAGTTCTCTCCCCTCCTTTGTAAGGAGGGGTTGGGGGAGGTAGAATCGACCGTCGAACCGGGGACCTCTACCCCGCCCTGCCTTCTTTGTGCCTTTGTGCCTCTGTGCCTCTGAGGCTTCCTTGCCGATTCACCCATTCCCCGCGTTGACACTGGCGCCCCCCTCCAGTACCCTCAGGCGCACCGATGCTGGAAACGTCTTCGCACGAACACCGGGTGCCCCTCGCGCACATCTTCCTCGTCTTTCTGAAGATTGGAACGTTCGCCTTCGGCGGCGTCTATTCGATGCTGGCTTTCGTCCGGAGGGAAGTGGTCGAAAAGCGCCGCTGGATCACGGAAGAGGAGTTCGCCGAAGCCGTCATCATCGGCCAGATGACGCCGGGACCTCCCATCATCAACACGGCCATCTACATCGGGACGCACCTCCGGGGAACGGCCGGGGCCGCCGCCGCGACCCTGGGGCAGATCGTCACCGGCCTGATCCTGGCCGTCGTTCTCGCCCAGGCCTACCTCGCCCACAAGGACCTCGCGCCCGTCCAGTCGGTCCTCAAGGGAATCGGAGCGGCCGTCGTGGGCCTGCTGGCATCGGTCGTCGCGGGGCTGGGGCGGAAATTCGCCGTCTCTTGGGAAGGGGCGGCCATCTCCGCCGCCTCCCTGCTGGGCGTCTCGCTCTTTGGGGCAAACCCCATCGGCGTCCTTCTCGCGGCCGGCCTCGGAGGCTGGCTCGTCTTCTCCGGCAAGAACGGGGCGCCCCTCGCGCCGCCCAACAACCAGACCGGGGCCGCCGACATCTGGGTCCTCTTTGCCACCTTTTTCGTGATCAACGCCTTCACGATCGGCGGCGGATATGTGATGCTCCCCCTCATCGAGGCCGAGCTCGTCGACCGACGCGGATGGCTCACGCACGCGGAGTTTCTGGACGCCATCGCCGTCGGTCAGATGACGCCGGGGCCGCTCACGGTCATGAACGCGTTCATCGGCCAGAAGCTCTTCGGCGGATGGGGCGCCTTCGCCGCCACGCTGGGCAGCTACCTGCCGCCGCTCATCATCGCGACACTCGCGGCCCGGCACCACATCCGGTACAAGACTTCGCGCCACGTGATCGCCGTCTTCCGCGCCGTTCGGCCCGCCGTCGTGGGCCTGCTGGCGAGCGTTCTTCTGACCCTCGGATCGAGGGCGATCCCGAACCCCGCCGCCGGTCTTCTCGCCGCCGCGTCCTTCGCGGCGATCGCCTTCACGCGGATCGATCCCACGTTCGTCATCTTGGCCGCCGGACTGCTCGGGTTTCTCTTTCTCTAGCAGGGTGTTGAAAAACACCCTGCCAGGCAATCCATGGATGGATTGCCAAATTGCGAGACTTGGAAAGTCGAACAATTTGTGAGACTCGGACGAATTCACTTCGTCCAAGTCGTAGTTGAAAAAGCCATGGATGGACTTTTTCAACATCCTGGGCAGCAGGCAAGCAACCTTGACAGAGAGAGCGGCGGCGCCTAACATCCCCGTATGAATACCGATACGCCCAACGAAAAGCTCCCGACCTTCCTCGAAGTCTTCGCTCAGTCGATCGTCCGGCGGGACTGGTACCGGCAGGCGGCGCGGGTCCCCACGCGATCGGCCGTCCGGTACCTCATCCTCCTCTTTCTGCTGACCGGGACCCTGACCGGGGCCAAGCACGCGATGGACGCATACGCCTTCCTCGGCGAGCTGGCGGAGAACATCCCGGACGACTTTCCGGCGCTGACGATCGAGAAGGGGAAAGCCAGCGCCGCCGGCCCCCAGCCCCGCACGATCACGTCGAAACCCGTGACCCTGGTCATCGACACGACCGGCCGGCAAAAGTCCCTGGGCGAGGACGTCCCGGACGGTTTCTTCGTCTCGGCCGACAGGGTCCTCGTCAAACGGAGCGGGTATGAAGCCGAGGCCCTCCGGTTCTCGGACCTCCCGGACGCGGCGATCACGCGCCAAGCCGTCCTCAAGCTCCTCGACGGGGCCCGGACCGCCGTCTTCCCGCTCGCGATCGCCGGCTCCCTGGCGCTGACGCTGGTCGTCAAGCCGGCGCACCTCCTTCTCGTCTCTCCGTTCGCGTTCCTGATCAACTGGCGGGGAAAACAAGGATGGAAGACCGGGGAGATCTTTCGAATGGGGGCCTTCGCCCTGACGCCCGCTCTTCTTGCGGACACCTTCCTCACGGTCACGGACCTTCACGGACCGGTCACGTTCGGCTTTCCCCTGGCCGTCCTGGCCTGGTACTGGGCGTTCGGCCTCACGGCCCCCCACCGGCCGGCCGCCGTCGCGTCGTGAGGGGAGCCCGTTGAAGAAACCGGCCTTCCGGAAGATCGGCGTGATCGGCGGGGGATCCTGGGGGACCACCTTGGCCTCGCTTCTCGCGGGGATCCACGGGCATGCCCTGCTTTGGGTCCGCGGGGAAGACCTGTGCGGGAAGATCAACCGCACCCATGAGAACCCCGCCTACCTCCCGGGATTCAAGCTCCCGCGGGGCCTCGAGGCGACGACGGAGATCGATCTCGCGGTTTCCGGGGCCGACCTTCTGGTCTTCGCCGTACCCTCGCAGTACGCCCGCGGCGTCCTCGATCGGATGAACCCCTTTCTGTCCGCGGAAACCATCCTCGTGTCCGCCACGAAGGGGATCGAGAACAAGACGCTCAAGACAATGGCCGAGCTTTTCCGCGAGTGTCTGCCGCACCATCCCCCGGCGAACCAAGCCTGCCTCTCCGGCCCGTCGTTCGCCAAGGAAGTGATGCGGAAGCTGCCGACCGCCGTGACCGCGGCCTGCCACGAGCCGAAGACGGCCCAGAGGATCCAGCAGGCGTTCTCCTCGCCCACGTTCCGCGTCTACACGAACCCGGACATCACCGGCGTCGAGCTGGCCGGAGCGCTCAAGAACGTGATCGCCATCGCCGCGGGCGTCTCGGACGGAATGGGATTCGGCCACAACACCCGCGCGACCCTCATCACGCGGGGGCTCGCCGAGATGGTCCGCCTGGGGACCGCGCTGGGCGCCAACCCGTCCACGTTCTACGGTCTGGCGGGAATGGGCGACCTGATCCTGACCTGCACGGGAGACCTCTCCCGAAACCGGACGGTGGGCGTGCGGCTGGGAAAGGGCGAGACCCTGCTGGGAATTCTCGATGAAATGAAGATGGTCGCCGAGGGCGTGAAGACGTCCCGGTCGGCGCATGACCTTGCGCGGAAGTTCGACATCGAGATGCCGATCGTCGAGCAGATATACCTTCTCCTCTACAAAGACAAGGACGCCCGGGAGTGCGTGAAGGACCTCATGCTCCGGACGCTCAAGGCCGAGTAGGAGATTGGACCCCGGGCGGCTGACAACCCTCCTCGAATCGGTCGCGGACGGCCGGCTCACCCCCCCGCAGGCCCTTGCCCGCTTGCGGCACATGCCCTACGAAGACCTTTCCTTCGCCCGCCTGGACCACCATCGCGCCCTGAGGCAAGGCTTCCCGGAGGTGATCTACTGCGAGGGGAAGACGGATTCCCAAGTCCTCGCCATCGTCTCGCGGATGCTGAAGGCGAAACAGCCCATCCTCGCCACGCGGGCAAACGAATCGCTCGCCCGGAAGGTCGGCCGACTCGCCCGCCGCGCCCGGTATCATCCCCTTTCCCGCTGCATCGTCGTTCCCACCGCAAGAAAAACGAAGTCTATCGGCGGCATCCTCGTCCTCTCCGCCGGAACGTCCGATATCCCCGTGGCGGAAGAAGCGGCCGTGACGGCGGAGACGCTCGGAAGCAAAGTGAAGACGCTTTACGACGTCGGCGTCGCCGGCCTCCACCGGCTCCTCGCCCACCGGAATCTCCTGGACGAGGCCCGGGTCCTCGTCGTCGTCGCCGGCATGGACGGCGCCCTGCCGAGCGTCGTCGGGGGCCTCACGGACAAGCCCATCGTCGCCGTCCCGACGTCCGTCGGCTACGGCGCGAGCTTCGGGGGGATCGCGCCCCTCCTCACAATGCTCAACTCCTGCGCCCCCGGCGTCGCCGTCGTCAACATCGACAACGGCTTCGGCGCCGGCGTCCTCGCGCACAGGATCAACGC
>JACPZO010000094.1 GCA_016195465.1 Nitrospirota bacterium | reverse complement strand
CTGGGCCAGGTCCTCCTCGCTTGCGCCCGTGTGGGGAAAGATCCCCTCCTGCCAGCGGCCATGGATGAAAAGGCGTTCCTGGGGAGCGTGGCAGATGTGCCTTTCGTTGTAGACGGGTCGTCCCTTGCGGTCGTCCTTCTCTATGACGCCCAGATCGCGCAAGAGACGGCGGACTTCGACGGCCTCCCCGCCGGGAAGGGGAAGATAGTGCGCGCCCCAGGGATACGGCGTGACGCTCGACGCGCCCGACCGCGAGTTTCCGCCGATCGCGTCTTCAAGCTCCAGGATTACGAAATCGCGGACGCCGCTCCGGTTCAGCCGCCGCGCCGCCGCCAGGCCGGCCACGCCCCCGCCGACGATGACGACGCCCGCGCGCTCGGTTCTGGCAGGGCGCGGAAACTCGTATCCGTTCCTCAGGCGGTGTCCGGTCTTGTGAGACGAGCCGACGATCCCGCCCAGGGTTCCATTTCCCGGATCCGGCGAGTCCGGTCCCCGGCACCCCAGGAGGATCCCCCCTGCGGCCGCTACGCCGCCGGCCAGAATTTCCCGCCGGGTGAACCCCCGCCTGGTCACGATGACGGGGCGATGCGGCGCCACTCGGAGGCGTAGTACTGGACGAGAATCTGGTTGTCGAGACGGTTCGCTTCTACGGGGACCGGCGCCATGTCGGGCGGAAACGAAAAAAGGGCCGGCGTTCCTTCCGGCGTCAGGAACTTCAAGCCCGGGGGGTACGTTCTCGGATGCTCGTAGCCGCCCTCCGTCGCAAGGACGAATCCCCATTCGCCGAAAGAGGGGACATACACATGGAAGGGCCGCGGCTCGAAGCCCGCGCTCCGGAGCGTCTCCACGATGCACCAGAACGAGCGGCGGGCAAACATCGGCGACGTCGCCTGGACGACCGCCACGCCTCCGGGGGCAAGACGGGCCCTCACCAGGCGGTAGAACGACCGCGAATAGAGTTTACCCAAGGAAAAGTTGTGCGGGTCGGGAAAGTCGGCGATGACCGCGTCGAAACGCTCCGGGTTCCTGTCCAGCCACCGGAACGCGTCGTCGTTCACGACGCGGACGCGCGGATCGTTGAGGGCATTTCCGTTGATCCGGACCAGAAGGGGGTTGGCCGAAAACAGACGAGTCATCTCCGGATCGAGATCCACGAGCGTCACGGAGGAGACCCCCGGATACCGGAGGACCTCGCGGACCGCGAGGCCGTCCCCTCCCCCCAGGACCAGGACCCTCCGGGGAGCCGGATGCGCGGACAGGGCCGGATGGACGAGCGCCTCGTGGTAGCGGTACTCGTCCCGGGATGAAAACTGAAGGTGCCCGTTCAGGAAGAGGCGAACGTCCTCGGCCCATCGCGTCAGAACGATCCTCTGGTAGGGGGACGACCGCGCGAGGATCACCTCGTCCGCGTAGAGTCTTTCCTCCGCCCAGGCCGTGATTCGCTCGGCCCCCACGGCCCCCGCCCCCAGCACGAGGATCGCTCCTCCCGCGAGGGCGCGGAGGAAACCGGGGGACGCGATCCGGCCCCGGAAGATCGTGACTGACCAGAGCCCGACGACGGCGTTCGCCATCCCCAGGAGGAGGGACGTCCGGACCAGCCCAACCTTCGGAACGAGCAGGAGCGGAAAAAGGATCGCCGCCCCCAGCGCGCCGACGTAGTCGAGAGAGAGGACCTGGGCGACCAGGTCCCGGAAGACAACGCGCTCCTTGAGAAGCCTCAGCAGGAGCGGGATCTCGAGCCCGACGAGAATCCCGATGACGGCGACGAGACCGTACAAGGCAAGGTGGATGTGGACAGTCTCGACGAACGCGACAAAGAGAATGGCCGCCGACCATCCCCCGACCAGTCCGACGAGGACCTCGATCTGAACGAACCGATCGGCCAGCCCCCTGCCGATATAGCGCGAGAGGTACGAGCCGATCCCCATGGCGAACAGGTACGAGCCGATGACCGTGGAGAACTGGGTGACGGAGTCTCCCAGAAGGTACGACGCGGCCGTGGCGGCCACGAGCTCGTAGATGAGCCCGGCCGTGGCGACGACGACGACCGTCGCGTAGACGGCGTAAGGCACGGGAGCCGCCCCCTCAGCGGATGGCCGACGAGACGATGATGGAGATGCCGATCGCCACGGCCCCCACGATGATCGCGAGCGCCGTGTTCTGCTCGTCGATGATCTCTTTCCAGAGATGGTAAGGCGTGGCCCGGTCCACGACGATGAACGCGAGGGCGAAGACGACGAGGCCGATCGCGGCGTAGATCAGCGCGGCCAACACGGGCTGCCAATGGATCTCTTGAATCATCGTCATTTCCCTCCCGAATAGGTTCGCCCCCACCCGTACGACGATCGGTACGACCCTGGATTGTCGCGGACCGACTTGGGAACGTTCTTGATCTCGTCCACGCCCCACGGCGACCAGCCGGTGAACTGGGCCCAAGCCAGGAACATCAGGACGACCGACCCGAAGACGCCGTAAAAGCTAGTCCTCATCGCCGCTCTCCTTCAAGTCCTTCAACGACATCATCGGATGGTCGCTTTCCAGCCACCGCTTATACTCGAAGTTCCGCCGCCGGTAACAGAAGATCAAAGGCGGGACCGCCAGGAGTCCGATCGCCCACAACACGTAGCTCATCCGGGGAACGTCCCGCCGGACCCGGACCGAATAGTTGACCTTGGCCGCGGCGGTCTCCGGCTCGACCAGGAGATAGTAGCGGCCGGACTCGACCGACGGCAAGTAAACCTTGTCCTTCTTCCCTCCCTCGGACCATGAGCCGTCGCTGTCCCGGCCGAAGTAGTACGAGACCTCGCGGCCGAAGTTCAAGGCATTCCCCGTCCCTTCGTTGATCAGAGCCATGTTGAAATGGGCCCAGTTGTTGGCGACGTCCGTGTCGATGTCGATCCGGACGTTCGACCGCCGGCCCGTCAGGTCGAACGAATCCGTCACGCGCGTCTTCTCACGGTCAGCCTGGTTGTACGCGAACCTGTTTTCGTACACCATGCGGTTCTGAGAAAAAAACATGAAAAACGTCTGGACGGCGAACGCCATTCCGATGAAGCCGATCAGCAGCATCACGACGTTCCGCGCGTGCGGCCCGAAGGGCGAAGGCTGGACGCCGCCGACGCCGTGCCTCGGCGGCGGACTCCCCTCGAGCCCGAACGCCTTCCAGACGTCCTCCCCTTCGACGTGCTCTCCAACCGACCAGTTGATCTCGTTCTCCGTCCGCTCGCACGAGAGGACCCGCGGCGGGCTGATGAAATCCTCGACCACGGCCGTCTCCCCGGTCTTCACGCGCCAGGGGAATTCGCCCATGACATAGGCAACGCTGGCCTTGGCCGTCTGAAAGTGCCGATACTTCTCCCCGAGGTACTGAACGTCCGTGCCCAGGCGCACCGGCGATCCCGACGCCTCCTTCGCGATGATCCAGTGACCCTCGTACTCGGTGAGCCAGCGGAACCCCAGGTACGGGTTGAAGAGAAGGTACTCGTTCCAGGAGAACGGGACGCCGTCCGCCTCGCTCGTCCGAATGAGAAAGCCGACGACCTCGTAAGTCTCCCCCCGCACCTTCCCCCGGACGCCGAGAGGGAGGCGGGGCTGGACACGCGGCTTGAGGGCGTGCTTTTCGATGATCTTGAAGTCGGGATCCTGGGCGTCCAGGACGGCGCCGCACGATCCGCAGGCGACGGATACGGAGTGGCCGGGCGCGCGAATGGTGAGCGGGCCCCCGCACGAGGGGCAGTTGAGCGACTTGGCGGAAGGCGCAGGGGCGCGCCGCGGCTGCCCTTTGTCGGGCGGCGGGATTGGAAGCTCCGGCGGCGTCTCCGTCTCGCGCATCAGGTCACCATCCCTCGAACTCCCGCAGGCCGTTCAGATCGAGCGAGCCGAACTCAACGGCCTCTCCCACGAAGACGCGCGGCGCCTCGTCGCTGTAGTCGATCGTCGCGAACGCCTCGGAATCCGTCCGGAGATCGGCGACGCGCGCCTCGTATCCCCCGGCAACGCGGAACGGAAGCTCCCCCTCACCGCCGACGACGCGCGCCGTCCGGACATCCGACACGCCGTAAGAACGCCCGTTCAGCACGACCGGCGTCCCGGGCGTGAGCGACTCCCACGCGGGAAGCGGCTCCTTCGCTTCCTTCTCGAAAGAGATCATGTACGTCCCGCACGCCTCTCCCAGCCAGCCGGTCTTTCCGTCGTCGAAGAAGAGGAACCATTCGTTCCAGGCGCCGTCAGGGTATTCCACCTGGATCCGCCCGGCGACGGCAAAGTGCGTCCCCCTATACTTTCCCTCGACGCCAAGCTGGAGCGGCGTCGGGTCCGGGATCAGCTCCGCCATCTTCCCGACGTTCTCCACGTCGAGGTCGCGCCGCATGAGCGTCGCCCGGCAGTAGCCGCAGACGGCGAGGAGAGACTGCGCCGACGAAAACCTCACCGGCGCCCCGCAGGAGGGGCAGGAAACTTCACGCATCGCGATTGAAATACATCAGAACGCGCCGCGATGCCGACACGGTCAAGAAACCTCGAACCAGTCCACGATGACCTGTCGCACGTCCGTGTAATGCGCATCGGTCGTCAAGACCCGAAGGCCGTACTGCATGGCGCTCGACGCAATCCAGAGATCGTTGGTCGGGATCGGTTTCCCCAAGTCCCAGAGAGAATTCAGGATGACGGCATACCGCTCGGACGTCTCCTCGTTCATATCGATCACTTTCACCCGAGGCGATGAGAGAAACGTCCGCAATTCCTCTTCGTTCTTTTTCCTGTGCCTCCCCCGGATGAATCCGGCCCGCAACTCGCCAAGAACGACGGGATTCAGGAAGAGTTCGTCCGCCTCCTGGATCGCGAGCTTGACCCCCTGGTGACCCCTCATGAAGGCCGCGTAGGCGGACGTATCAAGCAGCACTCTCGTCATTTCCAAAGCTCGGCGTCAATCGACCGTTGGCGCGCAAGGGCCTTCCTGAAACCCGCGGCCTCCTCTTTCGACCAACTCCCGACCAGCGAGTCGAGGTCATGGTGGACGACCCTTCTTGTTCGGCCTCGGACTCCCGTGCGTTCCTCCAGCAGGCCCAAGACCGCTTTGTTGATGCTCTGTCGGCCCGCTCTTGCCTTGTTCCTGATGACCCGAGCCAATTGCGGCGGAATGTTCCTCAGCGTGACGGCCTTCACGACAGCCTCCAGTCCTGCATCGTCTTCTGAATCAATATGATTCAAGAGTAGCAACATCACAGCGGCCCGTCAACAGGCAACCGGAAGCCCTTCCGCTTCGAGGTCGCGCCGCATAAGCTCCGCCCGGCAGTGACCGCAGGCAACCAGAAGCGGTTCCGCCAACGAAAAACCTCACCGGCGCCCAACAGGAGAGACAGGAAAGTTCACGTTGCACTTATTAACAGTCTCGGAATTGTAAACGACATGATTTTCTAAAAAATCCCTCCTGACCTCCCTTTTCCAAAGGGAGGGATCTCCCCTCTTTGAAAAAGAGGGGGGGAGATTCTGTAAGAACGCGTCTATTCTAAGACCATATTACGTCAGCCCAGCGCCGTCCCGCACTCGGGGCAGAATTTGGAGGGCTTGGCGAGCTTGGCGTTGCACTTGGGGCAGGAGAGCGCCTGCGCCGCTCCGCACTCAGGGCAGAACTTCGTGCCGGCCGGGATCGCCTTCGAACACTTGATGCACGCGACCGCTGCGGCCGCCGGACTCGCGGCGACGCCGCCCGCTCCCGCCGCTACGCCCTGAGCCGCCTGGCCGAGCGCCTGTCCCATGGCCTGACCCATCGCGATCCCCGCGCCGAGGCCGGCGCCCGCGCCGGCCACGCCTCCCTCGGCCGCCGCCGCGATCGGGATCGCCTGCGCCGTCTGGAACTGCGTGTACCGCCCCATGTCTCCGACGACGCCCATCCCGATCCGCTCGTCGAGGCGTTTCTGCAATTCCTCGGGGAGCGAGACGTTCTGGACCTGGAAGTTCTCGATCGAAAGCCCGAGCGCCCCGAACATCCCCGTCATCTTGTCTCCCACCGCCTTCGCCAGCTCGACCTGATTGGCCGCCATGTCGAGGAATGGAATCTGGCTCTCGGCGAAGTGATCGGTCAAGACCGAGACGATCGAGTTGCGGAGCTGGCCTTCCACGTCGGCCACCCGGTAGGTTTCTCTCGTCCCGGAGACCTTCTGGAAGAAGAGCTTAGGATCGGCGATTTTGTAGGCGTAGATCCCGAACGTCCGCAGGCGGACGGCCCCGAACTCCTTGTCGCGGATCGTGATCGGGTTCGAGGTCCCCCATTTCTGGTCGAGCCGGAGGCGGGTCGAGAAGAAGTAGACGTCGCTCTTGAACGGCGACTCGAACATCTTGTCCCAGTGCTGGAGGTCGGTCAGGATCGGGACGTTCTGCGTCTTGATCGTATGCTGGCCCGGGCCGAAGAGGTCGGCCACCTGCCCCTGGTGGACGAACAGGGCCATCTGCGTCTCGCGGACCGTAAGCTGGGCGCCCTGCTGGATCTCGAAGTCCCGCATCGGAAAGCGCCAGGCGAGGACCTCATCGCCCTCCTCCGTCCACTGGATGATGTCGATGAACTGCTTCTTGACGAAGTCGAGAATACCCATGGAAGGCCCTCCCTCATCCCACCCCTGAACTCGTCGAAACCTTGGTTCGCACGGCCGCATTCCAGATACGAGCGAGCGCGTCATCCTTGAGTATTGAAGCCTGGATGAACCGGCTTTCCTCGACCGCGGAAAATCCCTTCAGGCATGCACGCTGCCGGGCTTGAATCTTGTGTTTCATAAGAACGCAGTCGAAAGCCTTCTTCATGGCTCGACCACCTCCCTCGGGGAATAGATCTCGATCATTCGATAGCCTCTTACGAGGTTGACCGCATGAAAACCCCGAATCTTTTCAAAATGAACGATATGCTTGAAATTCCAGCTCACGATCATGTCAACCCCTGCCACGCTTGCCGAGGCCACATGTGATGCGTCCCGGATGGAGGATTTTCCCAGGACCCCGGCCGCAATGTATGCTTCGCGCAGGACAGCGATCTCCTCCGCCGCTTCCATAATCTCCAACACCTCCAAAGGGAGGCTCGTTAAGATCGCGCGGACCTTGCTTGGCGCCTCCTCCAATTCAAACAACGTCGTCTCGGACAGGACGAGAGTGTGTTTTCCTGCCCGAACTTCCTCGAAGAACTTCTGACTCACCCCAGAGAATTCGTCATCGAAACAGCCGCCAAAGACAGACGTGTCGGGATAGACCCGAAGCCGCTTCATAACGAATGGTCCCTGCCTTTGCTCATGACCTCCCCTTCAATTCGGGGCAAATGCGCGGCGGCGGTCACATCGTAGCGAATGCCACTATTTCCCCCTTACCTCGCCGGACACATCGCGCACGTTCAAAAACTTCCCCAAAGAAACCACCTCCTCTCTCTCAGCAGGATACAGGAGGACTACCCCTCGACAAAATCAAAACGGCCCCCATTTCGTTCGTTCCCATTGTTCTTGACTTGGCTTGCCCGATTCATTGACGTCCCCCTTGCCCTGGATTACCAACTCTTGTGGCCGCAATTAGCGCAGAACCGTCCGGTCAATGAGCTCCCACATTGCGGGCAAAACCGGGGCTTCGATGGAGAGCTGCTCGCCACCACGCCATGCTGGGAATCAACAGACCCCCCACTCACATCGAATGGAGGAGCGTTGGATGGTGCTATCGTCGGCACCGTTGCGGCTGGGGAAGGGGACGCAACCCCCTGGGATTCTGGCTGAGCGGACCGCATCACGGGGTCGGGAACCGCAGAAGGCTGTCCGGCCAACGGTTGCGCGGCTTGCAGCACCGAGCTCGCCTGGGCAGTCGCTGCGTGAGCGGCGGCAGCAGAAGGACTCGCCCCTGGGCCCACGACGACCATAATCAACCCAATGAAACCGACTATCACCGCGACTACGCCCACCAAGGTCGTTGCCGTTTCTCCCGTGCTTATGTTGGAGCACTGCCGGCGAGTTTCACTCGAGAGAAACTGGCCTCCTTGCCCGAGGAAGCCTTCACACTCCGAAGCGTACTGCGATGCCAGCCAGGCGCTTATCGAGAAAAGCGCCAACGCGCCCCCGAAGCCGATAAGCGAAAGCACGACGCCGCATGTTCTCCTGCACGGATGCGATTTCTGGCTGCTCATCGTCTCCCTCACCCCTCACTTCTCTTGCGCGCCTGCAACTCCTGCAGGATTTCCTCTATCCTGACCCATCTCCAGCACATCGCTCGTTTACACATTTACTGAAACACCCCGCGTCTACGGAGCTCGCCATTTACCTCTTCTGCGTCAACCCATCCAGGAGTGTTTCCAACTGTAATTCTTCGAAGGTACGCTGTTTGCGTATTACGTAGAAACTGATGGTGCCATCGGGACATGATATCATGGGGCTGTGCCAACCAATGATAAAGGTTTCTTGCTCTTTGCGCACTCAGCGAATGCCTGTCGTCGGAAAATATCTTTGAGACAGCGGCAACTATGCTAGTATTCTCGGCAAAATGCTTCGACGTTGCAATTATTCCATCTCTCTCTCCAACAAGAAGAGCCACGAAAGCCCCGAATTCATCCGCCAGATCCTCGTTATCCCATCCCGGATAATTAAGATGGTACAACAGGGTGTGGCCAAGTTCGTGGTAAAAAACCCAATTCCATGCGAGCCCCGCCAGCCGCCGGTCCTTCAAAAGTCTCTCGAACTCCCAGTATAGCTCATAACACATCGTGATTCCCAGCGGCCCTCCAAAGGCGTTAGCTATTCCACAACGCTTGAAGTGAACGGGAAATCCT
Source organism: Nitrospirota bacterium (assembly GCA_016195465.1). Taxonomy (GTDB): domain Bacteria; phylum Nitrospirota; class RBG-16-64-22; order RBG-16-64-22; family RBG-16-64-22; genus RBG-16-64-22. The sequence continues at coordinate 205 of JACPZO010000094.1, read as the reverse complement.
GGCATTTGAATAATACTGGCAAGATTTATCAACTTATTTCGCCAGCCCTCAAGAAAGGGCACCTCGCCGCACGGTTCGCAGACCTGTGCGGCGACCCGAGATGCCATCAGGATAGCAGACCTATTATCAACGACCACAAAGAAGCTACTCTGTCCGTTTGAAAAGAAATCCGTCTGAAAGCCCTTATGTATCTTGCCGCAAGGAT
>JACPZO010000064.1 GCA_016195465.1 Nitrospirota bacterium | reverse complement strand
GCTTCCGTTCGGCGGAACGAAGGGAAGCGGAAGCGGCCCGCGCGAGGCGGGCGGGCGGGGCGGCGCCCTCGACTTCTTCACGAAGTGGAAGGTGATCTACCGGGACTTCTCCGGCCGGCTCCAGAAGGCGCAGATCGACCGGGGATGAATCAATCAATGGGTGAATGGGTGAATGGGTGAATCGTGAAACGACCAATCGACAACTGCGAAGGTGCCGCCGAGGCCTAGAGACCAGGAGCCGGGGGCCCTCAGAGGGCCCATTCTGTGTGCCTATGTGCCTATGTGCCTATGTGCCTCTGCGCCTCCGTGCCTTCGTGCCTTCGTGCCTCTGTGCCTCTGTGCCTCAGTGCCTCTGCTCCGTGCCTCTGTGGCGTCCTTCTCAAGGAATCTCATGACGGACCTCGTCTCCCGCTCGCAAGCGTTCCTCTCCCCCGCCCTCGCTTTCGTGACCGACATCCACGCGGTCAAGGCCGAAGGCGTCTGGATCACGGCGGCCGACGGGAAGCGATACCTCGATTTCTCCTCCGGCCTCGCCGTCGCCAACATCGGGCACAACCACCCGGCCGTCGTCGCGGCGGCCAAGGCCCAGATCGATTCGTTCATCCATACGAGCGACGTCTACCGGACCGAGCCGATGGTCGCCCTGGCCGAGAGGATCGGGACGATCGCCCCGCCGGGCCTCGCCTCCTGCTTCTTCTCCAACAGCGGCGCCGAGGTCGTCGACGGGGCGGTCAAGCTCGCGCGCTTCGTCACGGGCCGCCAGGGGATCGTCGCCTTCACCGGCGCGTTTCACGGCCGGACGCTCGGCGCCGTCTCGCTCACGACGTCGAACGTCAAGTACCGCCGGCGGTCCCATCCCCTCCTCCCCGCCGTCTATCACGCCGACTTTCCGTACTGCTACCGGTGCCCGGTCTCGCGCGACCGCGACGCCTGCGGCCTCGAATGCCGCGCCGATCTGGAGCGGATCTTCAAGACGGTCATTCCGCCGGAAGAAGTCGCCGCCGTCGTCATCGAGCCGATCCAGGGCGAAGGCGGCTACGTCCCCGCGCCGGCGGAGTACTTGAAATATCTCCGCGAGACGTGCGACCGGCACGGGATCATGCTGGTCTTCGACGAGATCCAGTGCGGGATGGGGAGAACGGGCCGGTTCTTCGCGTGCCAGGGCGCGGACGTCGTTCCGGACGTCCTGCTGATCGCCAAGGGGATCGCGTCGGGGTTTCCCCTCTCGGTCATCGCCGCGCCGCGGGAGACGATGGAGAAGTGGCTCCCCGGAGCGCACGGGACGACGTTCGGCGGAAACCCCGTCGCCTGCGCCGCGGCCATGGCCACGATCGGCGTCATCGAACGCGAGCGGCTTCTCGACCGCGCCGCCTCTCTCGGCCGCCGGGCGGCGGGGAGGCTCGTCGAACTGTCCCGGCGCTTTTCCGTCATCGGGGACGTCCGGGGGCCGGGCCTCATGATCGGGATCGAGTTCGTGAAGGCGGACGGCTCGCCCGCCCCCGAAGCGTGCCGGAAAGTCCGCGCGGCCTGCGAGGAGCGGGGACTCGTCCTGATCGACTGCGGCCGGGACAAGCACGTGATCCGCTTCATCCCGCCCCTCGTCACTACGGACGCCGAGATGGACCAGGCCCTCGACATCTTCCAAAAAGCGCTCGATGATGCGGCATGAGACATCCCCTCTCCCACCCGAGGGAGAGGGCACCCCATCTTTCCCCTCTCCCCCGGCGGGAGAGGGCCGGGGTGAGGGGGATCGCAGCCGCATCCGAGTCGTGATTCTCGGCGCCGCCGGGCGCGACTTCCACAACTTCAACGTCTTCTTCAAGCGCCGGCCCGAGTACGAGGTCGTCGCCTTCACCGCCGCTCAGATTCCGGGGATCGCCGGCCGGACCTACCCGCCCGACCTCGCCGGCCCCCTCTACCCCCAGGGAATCCCGATCCACGGCGAGGACGAGTTCCCCGCGTTGATCCGCGAGCACGGCGTTCACCGGGTCGTCTTCGCCTACAGCGACGTCGCGCACGAAGACGTCATGCACGCGGCGTCGAAGGCCCTTGCCGCGGGGGCCGATTTCTGGATCCTGGGACCCGAATCGACGATGCTCCACGCCCGGGTCCCCGTCATCTCCGTCTGCGCCGTCCGGACGGGCGCGGGCAAATCGCCCGTCACGCGCTATCTTCTCAAGGCCCTCGCCCAGCGGAACAAGAAGGCCGTCATCGTCCGCCATCCGATGCCGTACGGCGATCTCTCCGCGTCGAGAAAGGTCCAGAGATTCGCCCACATCAGGGACCTGGACAAGGCCTGGCTCTCGATCGAGGAGAGGGAGGAGTTCGAGCCGGTCGTCTCCCTAGGCGGCGTCGTGATGGCCGGGATCGACTACGAGGCGGTCCTGGCCGCGGCCCAGGAGGAGGGGGACACGATCCTCTGGGACGGAGGAAACAACGACTTCTCGTTCTTCCATCCTTCGCTCGAGATCGTCGTCGCCGATCCACTCCGGGCCGGCGACGAGACCCGGTTCCACCCGGGCGAGGCCGCCCTCAGGCGGGCGCACGTGGTCGTTGTCTCCAAGGCCAACACGGCTTCCGCGGAAAGCATGGCCGCCGTGGAGAAAACCGTCCGCCGCGTGAACCCGCGCGCGAAGATCGTCCGGATGAACCTCGCGATCCGCGCGCCGGGAATCAAGAAGCTCAAGGACAAGCGGGCCCTCGTCGTCGAGGACGGCCCCACGCTCACGCACGGCGGGATGGCCTACGGCGCGGGGACGATCGCCGCCCGCGCGGCCGGCGCGGTGATCGTCGATCCCCGCCCCTACGCCCTCGGCCTGATCAAGCAGGCCTTTTCCGCCTGTCCTTATTTGGGCGACGTCGTTCCGGCCATCGGGTACTCGCCGGCGCAGGTGGAAGACCTGGCCGCTTCCATCCGGCGCACGCCGTGCGACGCGGTCGTCTCCGCGACGCCGGTCGATCTCGAGCGGATCGCGAAGATCGACAAGCCGGTCATTCGCGTCACTTATGAGGCCGCGGACGCCGGCCGGCCCACCCTGGCCGAAGCCCTCGACGCCTTCCTGAAGGACCGCCGAGGATGAAGAAGTTCGTCGTCGCCCTTGGCGGGAACGCGCTCATCCGCCCCGGCGAGCGGGGAACCATCGAGGAGCAGTTCGCCCACATGCGCGAAGCCGTCGCGCCCGCGGCCCGGCTGATCCGGCGGGGATACCAGGTCGTCTTCACGCACGGAAACGGCCCCATCGTCGGGAGCCTGCTTCTCCAGACCGAGGCCGCGCGCGACCGCGCCGCGCCGATGCCCCTCTACGTCTGCGGCGCCGAATCGCAGGGGGAGATCGGTCTCCTCATCCAGCAAACGCTGGAAAACGAGATCGGCCCGGATCCCCCGATCGCCGCCGTCGTCACGCAGGTCCTCGTCGATCCCGCCGACCCGGCCTTCACGAACCCGTCAAAGCCCGTGGGGCCGTTCTACACGAAAGCCGAGGCGATGGCCCTCGCCGCCGGCCGGGGATGGACCGTCCGGGAGGACGCGGGCCGGGGGTGGCGCCGCGTCGTCCCGTCGCCCCGCCCGCTCCGCCTCGTCGAGGAGGACGCGATCCGCCGGATGGTAGAAGCCGGCATCGCCGTCATCGCGGCGGGCGGCGGCGGCGTCCCCGTCGTCCGCAGCGAGGCCGGCCTTCTCCGGGGCGTGGACGCCGTCATCGACAAGGACCTGACCGCGGCCCTGCTCGGCGCCGCGATCGGCGCGAGCGCCCTCCTGATCGGAACGACCGTCGAGCAGGTCTGCACGGGATACGGAAAACCCGATCGGGTCCCCATCGGCGCCATGACCGTCAAGCGCGCGAGAGCCTATCTTGAAGCGGGCGAGTTCCCGCCGGGGAGCATGGGCCCCAAGATCGAGGCGGCGATCGACTTCCTGGAAGGCGGCGGCAAGATGGTCGTCATCACCACGCCGGACAAGATCGAGGCCGGCCTCGAAGGCAAGGCCGGGACTCGCTTGGTGCCGTAGGCCGATGGAACTTGCATCCCGCCTCCTCGCCCCCCTCGCCCGCCGGTTCATCGCCGGAAACACGGTGGAGGACGCCCTCGCCGCGGCCCGGAAACTCCACGCTCAGGGGTTCGCCTCGATCCTGGATTTCCTGGGAGAGCACGTCCGCCGGGAGGAGGACGCGAAGAAGGCCGCCCGTTCGTACGAGGCTCTCGTCGAGCGTCTCGCGGCCGAGGGCCTGGACGCCATGATCGCGCTCAAGCCGACGCACCTCGGTCTGGAACTGGGAGACACGTTCTGCCTGGCCCTTCTTGAAACCGTGACGGGGCACGCAGTCCTCCGCGGCATCCGGGTGGGAATCGACATGGAGAACTCGTCCACGACGGAAGCGACGCTCGCCATGTACAGAACGCTGAACGTCCAGTTCCCCGGCAATGTCCAGATCGCCCTCCAGGCCCGGCTCAAGCGAAGCGCGGCGGACCTTTCGGACTTGCTCGCCGAGGGAGCTTCCGTCCGCCTCGTCAAAGGCGCCTACCGCGAGCCCGCGACGATCGCTCACACGCGGATGAACGAGATCCGCGCCAGCTTCCTCCACCTCCTCGATCGGCTCCTGCTGGATGGGCGTGACACGGCAATCGCCACGCACGACGCCGTCCTGCTGCGGGCGGCCAAAGACCTGGCCCGCCGCCTGAACGCCCCGCCCGGGAGATTCGAGTTCCAGATGCTCCTCGGCATCCGCCCCGACCTCCAGCGGCGGCTTCTCGCGGAGGGGTACAGAGTCCGGATTTACGTCCCCTTCGGGGCCGAGTGGCTCCCGTACACCCTCCGCCGCGTCCGAGAGCGCCCCTGGGTCCTCTGGCTCGCCCTCCGGTCGCTCCTTCACCCCTGAGTGAGCCGGAGCGGGTCCGCGGGTCTTTCCCCCGTTGTCCTTTTCTTCCCGCCGGCTTGAGCCTCCAGCCGGTGACGGCACTCGCGAGGATGAGCGGCCCCGGCGCGTCGAGAAAGAGCCTTTGCGAAGAACATCAGTTGATGATATGATGTTGCATCATTTGATGGGTTATGGAAAGGAGTCGCGTATGGTCGCCGCAGGCAAGATCGCCGAGGTCTTGGGACTCAAGAGGATCCACACGCTCCCGGAGCTGGCCGCGGCCGTGGCCCACGGCCTGCCGAAATCCGCCCTCAAGACGTGCGTGGGAAGGATATTCCCCCGGCCGGCCGACCAGAAGCCTGTCATCTACCGCGTCGTCCCGGAAGGGACGTACAAGCGGAGGCGCCACGCCTTGAAGTTCGACGAGAGCGAGCGAACCGAGCGCCTTGCGCGCGTCATCGCGACGGCCGAGTACGTGTGGGACGACAAGGAAGACGCCCGAGCCTTTCTGACCTCGCCGCACCCGGGACTGGAAGGCCGGCGACCCATCGACGTCGCCGTGACCGAGCTCGGGGCGCGCCGGGTGGAGGATCTGCTATGGAAGGTCTTCTATGGCGTTCCGGTCTAGGACGCATCTCCGTGTCTATCGGATCGCCGACCGGCGGCACCCCATCTTCGACGGATACGGAGCACTAGTCCACGGGGGACGCTGGACATCCCCTGGAAAACGGATCATTCACGCCTCCCTGACCATGGCGTGCGCCATGCTGGAGGCTCTTGCCCACACGGGCATCGGCCGCTTTCCGAAAAATCAAGCCTGGATCGAGATCATGATTTCCGCGGGACTGCGGATCGAGGAAGTCATGGGAGAAGATGTTCCCGGGTGGGACAGTCCGGATTTCCGGGCGTCGCGGAGATTCGGAGATCCGTGGGCCGAGACAAAGCGCTCGGCCATCCTGATCGTCCCGTCCGTCGTCTCGCGCACCGATCGAAACGTCCTCATCAACCAGGATCACCCCGACTTCGGCAAGATCGGTCACACACGGCCCAAGCCGCTTGTTTGGGACAAGCGGATCGAGCGGCTGGTCAAAGCGTAGCCTGGGCGATCTCAACCCCGGCACATGCTTTTCCTCCTTTCCCGGCCAAGGAGGGCGGGTTCATCGGGGTCATCGTTCCCACGACCGAGTGACAGATCGGGTTACGGCCCGCCCCGGCATTACAAGCCGAGCCCTTTCTTGACTCCCCGCCCCCCTTGGGCTACATTTCACGGGCATCTGCCGCCTTTTGCCCCTCAAGAGCCGGCCGATCCCGCGTGTGTTTCGCCCTGATCGCAGGAGTTCCCGGCGGTGTCGTCCGCCTTGCCCGGCGGCACGCCCGGCCAGCCGAAAAGACCGAGGGGAGGGGAGCCATGAAGTGGATCGCGGCCAGCGTCTCTTGTTGCCTGCTCGCTCTGTCGCCGACCGGAACGTTCGCGGGGGAAACGGCCGAGAAAACCGCCGCGCCGGCCGGCGATTCCACCGCCGCCCTGGTCCAGGCAACGGCCCAGACGGACCGCTACCAGCTCGGCGAAGCCGTCGAGAGCGGAAACAAGGCGCTCTCGATGCTGAAAGCCTACGCGCCGCCGCCCGACAAGGTTCCGGCGACGCGCGACGGCTTCCCGCACGCCGCCGTCGGCCACGCGGCGTTCGGCCTCGCCGAATGGACGGCCGCCCTCGCCGCCCGGCAGGGAAGCGTGGCGCCCACGTGGGCTTCCACGCATCTCTTTTGGGGACTCGTGAACGAGTCGCAAGGAAACGCCGTGGCCGCCTCGGGCGAGACGCTCCTCGGCCTCATGCTCGATCCTCTCGCCGTCTATCTCCCCAACCGGTATCACCCCATCGAGAACAAGAGGGCGAGCGGGATCACCGCCGCGCTCGAGGCGACGGACAGGATCCGCCTGCACGGCCGCGAGTATCGCCTGTCGGCGAGCGGGAGCTGTCCCGACGCCAAGTGTCCGTCGTCCTATTATTTGGCCGTCGAAGACGAGAAGTACGCGGGTATCCTCGCCGACGGCCAGTGGAAGAACAAGGGATTCGACATCGGCATGGGCCACCGGGTGAGCCCGGACGCCGCGCTCCTGTTTACGTTCTCCTGGGACCACGAGAAGGGCGGAACGCCCCTCGTCGATCCGCTCGTCCTCCTGATGGGACCGGTCGGCAAGTACAAGGAAACGCAATACAACGTCAATCTGGGATACTCGCGGAAGCTCGCGGGCGACGACCGCCTGATGCTCCGCTTCATGTACGATCACGACAAGGAGAAGGTCATCCGCGACCCGATGGGCGGAACGGCGCTCATCAAATGGAAGCAGGCCGACCTCACGAAGGGCGGCGACCTGCGCTACACGGGGAACTTCGGATCGCACTCCATCACCGGCGGCGGCGGATACTACGAGACGCGCCGCCTCCAGACGAACTCCTTCGAGCTCGCCTATCCGCTCAACCTCGCGTACGGCGAGAACCTGAACTCCCTTCCGCCTTCGCTCAAGGGCCCGGTCTCGACGTTCCTCTCCTACCTTCCCGGAACGGATGAGAAGATCCGGACCGGGTTCGGCTACGCCGGAGACAAGTTTTGGGTAACGCCGTCCGTCATGGTCGATCTCGGCCTGCGCGCAGAGGGGCTCGGACGGACCAACGACTACCGGATCCTGATCGGCCCGCACGCGGCTTCGCAGATATCTCTCTCGCCCGGGCAGACGCTCAGGGTCGGTGTCGCCCAGCGGATGAAGACGAACGAGTTCGCCTCCCTCGCCCCGCAGGAGGCCGGCGGCCTCGTCGTGGACGAGACGTTCCTCGTCGTCGGGTCGAAGGTGACGGACCTTCAGGCGAGATGGGAGGGAGAGATCGGGTCCCGCTCGTTCATCGAGGCCTGGGCCTCGCACCAGCGCGTGCGCGGCGGGACGGAAGCCGGCATCTACGCTCCCGAACGGGCGGCGCTGACGTCTCTCGGCGGCGCGCTCAATACCCTCCTCACCGACCGGATCTCTCTTACGGCCCGGTACGTGAACCGCGACTCGGAGAACCGTTCCAACGGGTCCAACAAGGGGAAAGAGATGCCCCTCGTCCCGGAGCGCGAAGCGAGAATCGGGCTCGTCTGGGCCGATCCGATGAAGGTGAAGGTCGGCCTCTACGGAAACTACATCGGGAAGCGGTACTGGGAAGACACGAACGCGACGCGCCTCGCGGCGGTCACGACGGCGGACCTTGCGGCGACCTGGGAACCGTTCGACAAGCGGGTCGGGTTGACGCTCGCCCTCCTCAACCTGTTCGACAAGGAGTACGACATCGCCCCGGCCTTCCCGGCCGGCGGGCGGCAGATCACGTTCTCGGGATCGTTCAGGTTCTAGGAGATTGTTGAGAAAACCCCTCTCCCCCTGGGGGGGAGAGGGCGAGGGTGAGGGGATTAAGCAAGCCGTTGATCCTGTTGGCCCTCACCCCAACCCTCTCCCAGAGGGAGAGGGGGCCAAAGCGGTTTTTCAGCATCCTGCCAACGGGCGCGCCATCGCCAACGAAACGGGAGGCGGGTGATTCATGGACGTGATGGCCGCGGTCGGACAAAGGACGATCTCCGGCGGGCGGTATGTCCTCGATCTCTACCTCCTCGCGTTCCGCGCCGTCTGCGAGATCTTCCGGCGCGGCCCGACGGGCGCGCGCGAAGGGCGGCGCGTCCTCCTGAACCAGATCCTCTTCACCGGGTTCGACGCCCTGCCCGTCCTTTCCCTCGTCGCCGTCCTCTTCGGCCTCGTCGTCATCATCCAGGCCGTGACCCAGCTTCCCCGGATCGGCGCGGGGGAGATGGCGGGCCGGATCCTCGTCCTCGTCATCATCCGCGAGCTGGGACCTCTCATCACGGCCGTCATCGTCCTCGGAAGGTCCGGCTCCGCGATCGCCGTCGAGATCGGGAACATGCGCGTCAACCAGGAGATCGAAGCGCTCGAGATGATGGGCGTCGACCTCTTCCGCTACCTGATCGCCCCCCGCGTCCTGGGAAGCGTCGCCGCCGTCACGTGCCTCATCCTTTACTTCGACCTCGTCGCCATCATGGGCGGCTTCGTCGTGGCGAAGTACAAGCTCATCGTCCCCTTCTCGATCTACGTGGGCGACCTCCTCCAGGCGATGCGCTTCTCCGATCTCCTCGTCACGCTCGTAAAAGGCGTCGTTTTCGGCCTGACGATCGCCGTCGTTTCGGTGTACCATGGCCTCGCGGTCGGCAACTCGCCGACCGAGGTCCCCCAGCAGGCGACGAAGGCGATCCTGCGCGCCTTGAGCCTGTGCCTGGCCTTCAACGTCCTGATCGCCGCGGTGATGTACCTGTGAGGTTTCCGCGGCGCCTCGTCGGGAGCCCTTATGCGCGTGGAGCTTGCGGACGTCGGGGTCGCCTACAATGAGTCGGCGGTCTTTCAAGGTGTTTCTCTCCGCCTCGCTCCCGGGGAGACCTTGGCCGTCGTCGGGCCGACCGGCTCGGGCAAGACGACCTTCCTCAAGCTCTGCGCCGGACTCCTCCCGCCGGCCCGCGGGACCGTGGTGCTCGACGGACAAGACCCCGCCTCCCTCGACTCCGAGGGCCTGTCCCGGCTTAGGCGCCGGATCCGGTTCGTCGCCCAGGAGGGCGCCTTGATCTCCAATCTCTCCATCTTCGAGAATCTCGCCCTCCCGATGCGCTACCACTCCCACGCCCCGGAGGAGGTCATCCGGCGCGAGGTCGAGGGGCTCCTGGCCGAAGCCGCCGTGACGCATCTCCTCCGGCTCTTCCCGGCCCAGCTCTCCCTGGGAGAGAAGAAGATCGTGAGCCTTCTTCGCGCCCGCGAGGGCAGCGCTTCGCTCCTGCTGATCGACGACCCGTTTTTGGGAATCGACGAATTGCAGTTCGAGACGATCCTGGGAATGGTTCGCCGGTGGAGAGCGCGGAAAGCGACGATGGTCCTCGTGACCAACCACCCGTGGATCGTGAGAGACATGGCGGACCGCCTGATCGCCCTCCTGCCGGACGGCGTCCATTGGATCGGCTGCGCGGCGGAGATCCCGGCCGGGGTCCATCCTTTTCTCGACGGAATCCGCCGGCGTCTCGAAGGGACCCCCTCGGTGGACCGAGGCCCGGCCGGCGGGACGGGCCGGGAGATCGGATGAAACACCACTACATCCACCGTCTCACCCAGCGTCAGATCGAGAGGATCGTCGGGCTCTTCATCATCCTGCCCGCGATCCTCGTCGTTTCCGTGTTTCTCGGCCTCTGGAAGACCCAGCGGCTCCTCGAGCCGAAGTACGACGTCGTCGCCACGTTCCGCGAGGGGTACGGCGTCCAGGTCGGCGCGCCCGTCATGCTCTCGGGGATCACCGTGGGCGAGGTCAAAAGAATCGCTTTCTCGCAGGAAAACAAGGTCGAGATCACCCTGAGGCTCCCGAAGAAGTACCAGGATAAGGTCCGGACCGACAGCGTTGCGTCCGTGAAGAAACCGATCCTCGGCGGCGACCGGAAGATCGCCGTCTCGCTCGGCTCGCCCGACCAGCCGATCGTCCCCCACAAGGGACAGATCCGCGCGGAGGACGCCGCCGATCTCGACCAGATCGTCAAGGACCTCCGGCCGGTCTTCGACAAGGTCGTGAAGGCGGCCGTGACGATCACCGAGATGGTCGAGAAGAGCAAGGAAACCGTCACCGCGGTGAACCATATTCTCGACGACGTCCAGACGCTCACGGCCGACATCAAGGTGGGGCGGGGGAACATCGGCGAGCTGGTTAAGAGGGACGACATCTACCGAAAGGTCGACGTGATCCTGACCAACTTGGAGGTCGTCTCGCGCGAGGTCAAGACCGCGTCGGCCGATCTTCCCGAGCTGGTCCGGAACATCAAGGCGATCTCGGCCCAGGTCGAGAAGGCCGCCCCGGACATTCCACGGATCACGAGCGGAGTCCCCCCGGTCCTCGACGAGATCCCTTCCCTGCTCAGGGACACCGGCGGCGTGATCGGCGACACCGGGGACGTCGTGAAAGGCGTCAAGGAATCCTGGCCGGTCAAGAACCTCGTGCCGGCGCGTCCGGCCGGAAGACCGAACGCGCCGGGGCTCCGGGAATCGTCGCCGTGAAGGCCGACCGCAAAGCGAATCCCCCCGCCCTCCCTATCTGCGTGCAACGCACAGGCAGGCCCTTTGACAAAGGGGGGCGGAGGGGGGATTTCGGCAAGCGGGGGCTGGGGAAGCGGTCCGCCCGACTCGTCCTGACACTCCTTGGCGCGGCGTCGCTGGCCGCGTGCGCCTCGGGACCGCCGCCGGCCGGGACGCCCGACCACGTCCGGCAGATGGAGAGGCTCTCGGAGAGCGCCTCGAAGCAGCTTCGCCGCGACGATCTCGCCCGGGCCGAGAGAACGTTTTCAGTCCTTCTGAAGACCGCCCGCTCCTACGATGAGCCGTCGTACATCGCGGAGGCGGAAATCGGCCTCGGCCGAGCGGCCATCCTCCGCGATCCTCCGGAGCACGCCTCGGCAGCGGAACGTTTCGCATCGGCCCGCGAACTTGCGCGCAAGTCGGGCGATATCCGGCGCGAAGCGGAGGCTTCCCGCCTCCAAAGCGAGGTCTTGGTCCGGACGGGAGACCTCCGCGGCGCGCGCGAGGAGACGCTGGCCGCCGTCCGGCTCTACGAACAAGCGGGAGACCGAATCGGAGAGGCGATCGCCAGGGGAAATCTCGCGCTCCTCGACAACAAGGAAGGGCGGACGGATGACGCCCTCGCGGGACTGCGCAAATCCGAAGCCGTCCTCAGCGGGGCCGGACCCTTCTCTTCCGGCTTGGGCGTGGTCCGCATGAACCTGGGGCTCATCCTCTTTCGCCGCGGCGGGATCGCGGAGGCGCGGACCCTGCTCGAAGGGGCCCTCGGGGCCGACAGGCACGCGGGAGACAGGCGCGTGATCGCGGCCGATCTCGAGGCGCTCGCCCGTCTCGAGGAGACGGCCGGGAAGCCGGAGGCCGCGATCGATTATCTGAGACGCGCCGCCCGCGTCCACGCCTCCCTTGGCGGAAAAACCCAGTCGCGCGACCTCTTCGCCAGGGCCGTTTCGCTGGCACGTGCGGGCGAATTGACCGCGCTTCTCGACGAAATCAACGCGGAAATCGAGGACTCCTTCCGCTAATTATCCCTCCCAAGGCAAGGCTAAAGCCTTGCCCTACATTTCCTATCTTTTTTGTAGGGCAACCCTTTAGGGTTGCAAATCTTTATCTCCCTTTTCCAAAGGGAGGAATTACCCCTCTTTGGAAAAGAGGGGGAGGGGAGATTTTGTAACAACGTGCCCATACTATTTTGAGACCGTCAATAATCGCTTCTTCGATGTCGGAATACCCCATATCCTGTAGGCTGTAGTGTCGCCAACGCAACATCTGACAACGGAATATCTTCGCATTTTCTCCTCAAGTCGAATTTGACGGTTCCGATATGTTATATTATCCGCAACTTTCCGATGGCTAAGAAAGGAAGACGTCCTGGGAACGACCTCGCTCTCCAAAGCGGCCAATGCGGAATGTGAAGAGACAAGCCTGGTCTTCACGTTCAAGGAAGATCTTCCCTCGACCGTTCTCGCCATCGGAAAGGCTCTCAGAAGGTTCACGAAGCAGGTCCATTCGCGCGGTTTCGCGCCGGAGATACGATGGCGCGTGGAGACGGCAACGCACGAGGCGCTTCTGAACGCCCACAACCACGGAAACCACGCCGATCCGCGGAAGCGGATCTCGTTCCAGGCGGCGTTCGGCCGAGGAACGATCGTCGTCCGCGTAACGGACCAAGGGGAAGGGTTCGATCCCGACCGGGTGCGCAACTCCCTGGGAGACGAGAGCGCGCTTCTCAAACCGTCCGGAAGGGGCCTGATCATGATCCGGTCACTCGCCTCGACCGTCCAATTCGAAGACGGAGGACGCCGAATCGTCCTCTCGTGGAAAGGAGGAAGACCATGAAGATGAACGTTCGCCAGGACGGCGAAGTGGTGGTCATCGAGATGGGGGGCCGGTTCGCGTTCTCGACCCACCGGGACTTCAGGAAGAAGGTGGACGAGCTCCTGGGCCGCGGATCGAAGAAGCTCATCGTGGACCTCTCGCAGGTCGAGTTCATCGATTCCTCGGCCCTCGGCATGCTCCTGATGGCGCGGGAACAGGCGCGCCTCATCGGCGGTTCGCTCGCCCTGGTCAATCCGGCGGGATACGTCCGGAAGATCCTCGATCTGGCCCAGTTCCAGCGGATATTCCCCATCCTGCCGAGCGTGGACGAGGCGGTCATCGCCGTGTCCGGGGTCGCCGCGGGTGTCCGCGAATAGCGGCGGAAGGGGGTCTCCCTTGCCCATGACGGAAACCACTCCGCGCCCTCGGTCCGCCCCCCCGCGAGAAAAGCGCGAGGCCGACCGGATACTTCTGATCGACGACGATCCCCTCGTCCGCGAATACACGCGCGTCCGACTGGCCGCCGAGGGCTTCTCCGTCATCACGGCCGACGGCGGACGAGACGGGATCTCTCTGGCGGAGGGCGAGCTTCCCGACCTCGTCCTCCTGGATGTCCGGATGCCGGGGATGGACGGCTACGAGGTCTGCGCGGCCCTCAAGAAGAGCGACCTGACGCGCGACATCCCGGTCTTCTTCCTTTCCGCCCAGGGGGACACGAAGAACAGGGTCCAGGGGCTGGATATCGGCGCCGACGACTTCATCCAGAAGCCTTTCAACCCCGACGAGCTGTTCGCGCGCATCCGGGCCCGGATGAGGATCGCCGAGCTCGAGAAGGAAAACAGGCATCTCCTCGCCGCCGAGCGGGCCACGAACGAGAGGCTGGCCGCCGCGCTGGCCGAACTCAAGGAAAAGGACGACCTCCTCATGGAGGAGCTCCGGCTCGCCCGCCGCATCCAGGAAGGCCTCCTTCCCGTGCGGCTCCTCGAAGTGAGCGGGGCCGATTTCGCGGCCCGCTACCGCCCCTCCGGGGAAATCGGCGGAGACCTCTACGACGTGATCCCGATCAGCAAGACCGAGTTCGGCGTCATGATCGCCGACGTCTCGGGACACGGCGTCCCGGCGGCGCTCGTGGCGGCGATGACGAAGGTTACGCTCTCCACGTGGGCGAACGTCATCCCGTCCCCGGCCAAGCTCCTCAAGAAGATCAACGAAGAGATGACCCCTCTCCTCCGCCTCGGGCAGTTCCTCACGATGCTCTTCGGCGTCGTGAACGTCGAGACCCGAACGCTCCGCTTCGCCACGGCCGGCCATCCGGGCCCGATCGTCGTCCGCCGCGATGGAAAAACGGAGCCGATTGAAGCCGCGGGGCTCGTCATCGGCGCGGTTCGGACCGACCCCGGGACTCTCTCCGAGCCCAAAGAGACCGAAGTGGCGCTTCGCGCGGGCGATCGAATCGTCTTCTACACGGACGGGTTGACGGAGGTTCACAACGAGACGGCCGAGCTCTACGGCGAGGAACGGCTTCTTCGCTCGATCAGCCGGCACCGGTTGTCGACCCTGGAGCGGATGATCGACGGCATCCTGGAGGAAAGCGAGCGCTTCCGCGGTTCGGCCCCGGCCGCGGACGACGCCGCCGTCGTCGCCGTCGAGTTGATCCCGCTCGCCCCGGACGATTAGGACTTGCCCTACAAGATGTGCCCGCCTCGTCTCAGTTTTCGCAAGGCTAAAGCCTTGCCCTACATTTCCTATCTTCTTTGTAGGGCAACCCTTTAGGGTTGCGAATCGTTTTCGCAAGGCTAGCAGGCTTACAAAGCTTTCAGCTTTCAGCTCTTGCTGACCGCTGAGTGCTCACCGCTGACGGCTGATCGCTCATGGATATGACGCGAATCATGGCCGCGGGGAAGGAGCCGGATGTAGCGTAGGCCTGTGTCCGCTGTTCCCCTTGGTTCCACACCTGCTTAGAGAGCGCCATGCTCAACGTGACGAAACTGCTCCGGGCAGAGGAGACTGAGCGCGAAGCCGAAACGATAAAAAGCCCGCGTCCGTCCCCGGGCCTCTTGAGATACGCCCCCTCCCCCGCGCCTGCCGGTAGAAAACCGATCGTCGTCTGGAACCTGACCCGCGGCTGCAACCTGCACTGCCTCCACTGCTACACGAGCTCGCGTGCGGAGCCCGACCCCGACGAGCTGACCACGGGCGAGGCCTTCTCCGTCGTCGACGACCTCGCGGCGTTCGGGATCCCCGTCATCATCTTCTCCGGCGGAGATCCTCTCCTCCACCCCGGCCTCTTCGAGATCGCCGGGAAAGCGGCCGCCCGCGGCATTTCCGTCTCGCTCTCGACGAATGGGACGCTCATCGACGGGACGACCGTGACGGCCCTCGGGTCCGCCGGGTTCCGCTATGTCGGGGTCTCCGTGGACGGGGCGGGACCGGCGGTCAACGACCGCCTGCGGGGACGTCCGGGCGCGTTCGAAGAAGCCCTCCGGGGCATCCGCCTTTGCCGGGACGCCGGGTTCACCGTGGGGCTCAGGTGCACCCTGAGCAAGAACAACGTACACGACCTTCCCGGACTCTTCGACCTGGCCGAACGGGAAGAAATCGACCGCATCTACGTCGCCCATCTCGTCTACGCCGGGCGCGGCGCGAGGATCGTCCCGCGCGACCTGTCGGCCGATGAAACGCGGAAGGCCATGGACCTGATTCTCGCACGGGCGGAAAGCGCCGTCTCCCGAGGTCGGACGATGGAGATCGTGACGGGGAGCAACGACGCGGACGGCCCGTACCTCTACCTGGCGATCGCCCGCCGCGATCCCGCGCTCGCGGCCAGGATCCACCGTCTCCTTCTCCGCCGGGGCGGCAACTCTTCCGGCACGGCCATCGCGAACATCGATCCCCAGGGGAATATCCATCCCGACCAGTTCTGGACTCGGCGGACGTACGGGAATGTCCGGAGAGCGCCTTTCGGCCGGCTCTGGCGGAATCCGGAGGATCCGGTCCTCCTGGGCCTTCGCGACCGGGAGCGCCTCCTCAAGGGACGTTGCGGCGCCTGCCGGTTCCGGTCGATCTGCCTGGGATCGTACAGGGCGCGGGCCGAAGTCGTGCATGGCGACCCCTGGGCCCCCGACCCGGCCTGCTACCTGACGGACGACGAGATCGGAATCACGCCGGCGGCCATGGAGCTTGCATCCACACAGCCCGCAGTCGAATGACCCGCCTTCTTCTGTCCATTCTACTTCTCCCGGCGGCCGTCCTCGCCGGCGGGACATGGTGGACCGATCCGGACCGGATTGCCTTCGGAGAGACCGTCTTCGACGCCAAGTGCATGGGGTGCCACCATCCCGAGGTGAAGGCCTTCGGCCCCTCGTTCCGCTGGATCGCGTCCCGCCGGACCCCCGCGGAGATTTACGCGTACATCGTGAGTCCCGCCGCGCTAAGTAGCGAGCGCGGATACGCGTCCAACTCGATGCCGCACCTCCCGCTGACCCGGGAAGAGACCCTGGCCGCCGCCGCTTACGTCTACTCGTTCCGCGGCGGGGACCCGGATAACGGAGGAACAAAGAAATGAGCCGGTCGGCCCGAAGCGCGGTCCTGATTCTGACGTTCTTCGCCTTCTTTCCCCGCGGGGCTACGGGGGCGGAAAAATGGGGAACCGGCGCGCTGATGGTCATCGTGGAACGGGAGGCCGGCGGCGTGACCGTCGTCGACTCCGTCCGGCACAAGGTCCTGGGGCGGGTCGCGGGACTCGGCGTCATGCACCACGCCAGCATCTCCTTCTCGCGCGACGCCCGATTTGCCTTCGTCGTCACGCGCGACGGATGGCTCAACAAGGTGGACCTGCTCGATCTCAGGGTTGCGAGCAGGGTCAGGGTGGGAAGCTCGACGATCGGGCTCACCGTCACGCAGGACGGCCGGCGCGTCGCCGTCTCCAACTACGACCCGCCGGACGTCCGGATCTACGACGTCGAAACCCTCGTCGAACTCGCCGTGATCCCCGCGCTCCGCGAGAAAGAGGGGACGACGATTCCCTCGCGCACGGTCGGCCTCGTCAACGCGCCGGGGAACCTCCTCGTCTTCTCCCTCATGGACGCCGACGGGATCTGGGTCGTGGACGCCGGGAAGCCGGGCTTCCCCGTCGTGAAAAAGTTCTGGGACGTCGGCCGGATGCCGTTCGACGGCGTTCTCGCGTCGGACGGGCGGACGTACATCGCGGGCCTTTTCCACTCGCCGTGGATGGCGCGTCTCGACACATGGAAGCTGGACGGCGTATCGCGCGTCTCCCTCAGCGAACCGGACAAATCCTACGATAAGCATCCCGTCCTCAAGATCCCCCACCTCAAGGGGTGGTCGGAGGCGGCGGGAATGATCTTCGCCCCCGTCGTGGGAGAGAAGCGTCTGGCCGTCTTCCGCGCGGCCGATGGGACATTCGTCCGCTCGGTCCCACTGGCCGGGACGCCCGTCTTCGCCGTGGCGCGCCCGGATGGAAGAGAAATCTGGGTCAACTTCAACGGCGACGATGCCGATACGATACAAGTCGTGGACGTGGAGTCTCTATCGGTCGCCGCGACGCTCAAGCCCGGGAAGAGGATCTTTCACATGGCGTTCACGCCGAAGGGCGAGGCGGCCTACGTCTCGGCCAATAAGAGCGACCAAGTGGTCGTCTACGACACGTCCTCGAAAAAGGAACTGGAGCGTCTGTCGATCCCGCGTCCCTCGGGGATCTTTGGGACCGATCGCGCGCACAAGTTCGGATTGTGATACGAGAAGAATCGTCGATTCCGGCGAATCAAACGCGGTTTCACAACGAGACAGAGAAAAATTAGAGCGGATTTATGACGCATATCATAGGGCCGCGAAAGATTTTCCGGTATTATCCATGGCGAAAATCGATGTTGGTTTTTCCGTTCGGTGGACCAGATCGGGTAGTTGGTTTTCCTCGCTGGCTCGGCTCTGTCTACCGGCTTCCAGAGAAGCCGGCGCCTCGATTGGAAGTTACCGGGGGGAAACTTCCAGCGAGACGTCCGGCTTCTCGGATTCTCTCCCGCCCGACCCGTTTCGAATCGACAAACAGCGCGCAAGAGACGGACGGACCCTTCAGGTCCGCCCATATTCCGGTTGAATGTTCGGCGGCATTGAAACGATAATGGCGCGAGCGGCCGATCCCGGCCGCTCTTCCGGTTGGAGTTGACTTCGTGATCCGACTCGTTCTCGTGTACCTTCACGTCCTCGGCGCCGCCGTCTGGATCGGCGGACTCGCGTACGCCATCCTGGTCTTGAATCCCATCCTGAGATCGTTCCCGGCTTCGGGCGCTCTTCCAGACGCCGACTGGCCGGCGACGCGCAAGGAGATCGAGCGCGCGGCCGGCAGCCGGTTCCACTGGGTCAAGTGGACGGCGATCGTCGCGTTGCTCGCGACGGGAGCGGCGCTCCTCGCAATGACGCCGATGGTCGGCCGAAAGGGCGTCTTCCTGGCCGTCAAAGTGTCTCTCGCCCTCCTCATGGTGTTCCTCACGTGGTTCCACCATTCATGGCTGGGACCGTGGGCGCGGAGGCTGGCGGCGGACGATCCCTGGTATGCGTCAAGCCGGCTCGCGCTCAGGTGGATGGCCCGGGCGACGCTGATCGCGGGGCTGATCGTCGTGGGCCTGGGCCTCGCCCTGGGCCTGGGAATCGCCGCCTAGCAGGCTGCTGAAAAACAGCAGCCTGCGGCCGGTGCAGGGATGCACCGCCAAATCGCGAAGGTTTTTTCTTTCGCGATTTGTGAGACTTGCGCGAATTCACTTCGCGCAAGTCGTGGCTGAAAAAGCCCTGGATGGCCTTTTTCAGCATCCTGCTAAACGAACGTCATGAGCGCATGAAAATCGAGAATCGCGAAGGAGATCCGAATGGAAACGCATAAATCCGCCCAAGCGGCGGGCGGCGTCAAGTCGCTCACGAAGATGATCCACTTCCGGGACGACCGGCCGAACGTCCACCTCGTCTACGACGCTCCGGGACTCCGGGTCGCCCTCTTCTGCCTCAACGCGGGGCAAGTCGTCGAGCCCCACGTCGCACCGATGAACGTCCTCATGACCGTCGTCCGAGGGCACGGGTGGATCCTCGTGGGAGAGGACGGCGAGCTTCCCGTCGAGGCGGGCGACCTGGTGGCCTGCCGGCCCGACGAGCCCCACGGCATGAGGGCGCCGAAGAACACCGACCTTGTCGTTCTGGCCGTGATCTCCGCCGCGCCGCACCCGGCGCCCTGAGAGGGGACTCTTCATGGACATTCGTGGAATGACCGTGAACGACATCCTGGCGAAGTTCCCCGAGACGATCTCCGTCTTCAACGATTTCGGAATCGACGCCTGCTGCGGCGGCGCCGTATCGCTCCGCGACGCGGCCAAGCGCGACGGCGCGGACATCGAGAAGATCGCCGCGGCCCTGACCGACAGGATCGGCGCGGCTGGAATCTAGGAAGAAAAGTAGTCCCACCAACGCGCGCTTCTTGGCTATAATTCGTCCGCCAATCAGAGACAGTCCCTTCTCAGACCGGAGGAAGCCCCCAATGACGCATCCGATATCTGGCCAGGGATCGACCCCCGCGAAACACGTTCTCGCCCAGCGTTCCAGGCGCATCCCGAAGGCCTGCGCGCGAGCCCCGCAAGACGGGGCTCGCCCGATCCGCCGCCTCGTTCCGGCGTTTCTCCTCCTCGCAGGCTGGCTGGCCTTACCGCTCTCCGCGGCCGCTCAACCCCCGGAGGAACCGACGCCCGATCCCTGGATCGAAGAACGCGTCGCCGTTTCCCTCCAAGGATGGCAGAGCAAGGGAACGGGGGATTGGAGCATCAGCTTCTCGGGCGTCGACGACTTTGGCGCGGGTCCCGTCCCTTATGCGGGGAAGTCCCGGCTCACGTTCGACAACCTCAAGAGCACGGTCCCGGTCCTCGCCGCGAGGGTCCGGGCGACCCCCTGGCTTCGGTTCTCCGGGACGTACGGAAGCGGAGACATCTCGGGCGGGACGACGACGGACGGCGACTGGCTCACGATCCCGGCATATGGACTCAAGGACTATTACTTCTCCGAGTCGAAGTCGGACACGTC
The DNA here is from genome assembly GCA_016195465.1 of Nitrospirota bacterium. GTDB lineage: Bacteria > Nitrospirota > RBG-16-64-22 > RBG-16-64-22 > RBG-16-64-22 > RBG-16-64-22. The sequence continues at coordinate 2,028 of JACPZO010000064.1, read as the reverse complement.
CGGGACCGTCACGGTCTACGACATCAACGTCCTGTTCAGGATCTACCCGTGGCTCGGAAGGGAGTCCCGCCGCATCGAGCCGGACGAGCGTTCGCGCATCCCGCCCTCGGAGCCCCCTCCGGGACCGCCGAGGGAGAAAGGCGTGACGATCGACCTCCTGGCGGGGTTCCAGTCGTACCAGGATGACCTGACGATGACGAACGGCGTGCAGACCGTCGACAACGAACGGTCCGTGTCCCAGCCCTTTTCGGGCCTCAATTCGAAATACCAGTTCGACTGGAACGCCCTGCGGGCCGGGATCGCCGGAACGATCCCGATCGGGCGCCGTTTCGAGGTCCGCGCCTCGTACGCCTACATCTTCAACGCCGACTACCGCGGAGAGGCCTTCTGGAACCTGCGGACGGACTTCCGGTCGACGCCGCCGAACTTCACCCACAGCGCCGACGGCGGAACGGGGAGCGAGCTGAAGATCTCCTTCGCCTACCATCCCACCCGACTGTTGTTCGTCGAGGGGGGATTCTGGGCGATCAAGCTCGAAGCGAAGAACGGCATCGACACCGTCTACTTGAGCGACGGGAGCACGATCTCGTCGAAGCTCGATGTCGTCACGAGCAAGCGGGAAGGGGCGTTCGCTGGAATCGGGGTCAAGTTCTAGTATTGCAAATCGTAAATAACGAAACATTTTGTTTGGGGGCGGACCCGCGGTCATGTAGGTTGGGTTAGCGGCTTTATCGCGTAACCCAACAAACCGAATATTCGTCAAGATGGTTTTGTTGGGTTACGGCGCAAAAAACCGCGCCTAACCCAACCTACACATCCGCGGAGGATGTTCCGTAATCAATGGGTTCGGATACCAGCCTGCGCCTGCGTCCGCTCTACGGCGCGACCGCAAACCTCACGGTTTGTGCCGGGCGGTCGTTTATGTACAGCTCGACTCTGTAACGTCCAGGCACCCAGGCCGGATTCAGAGTGAACTTGAAGTGTCCGGGCACGCTCCCCCCATCCACCGCCGCCACGCCGGTTTCGGCGAGACGCGATTCCGGCGGCGCCGCGCCGCCCACGTCCTCCGCAACGAGCACACCCTTGATCACGGAGTTCCGAGGCAGGTTGACCGCCTTGAACGCGCAATAAAGCGGGTACTGGCCGGCGGCGAAACGCCCGGCGACGGCGAGCGGTTCGTGCGAGTCGGAAATCTGGCTGGTCATCACGGCTGACGTCATCATGCCGCCCGGCACAGCCGCTGGTTGGGCCTGTTGGACAGGCGGCGCCTCCGCGCCGCGTTGGGGCCCGGGGCCGGCCTGCGTCTTCTGGTCGCCGCGACGAGCGATCCGCTCTTCGACCGGAGGCGCCTGGGCCTGCATGGCCTGCATGGAAGGAGCGGTCAGGAAGCCGCCGACGATGCCGCCGACCCCAATGGCGACGGCGGCGAACACCCCGGCGACCCGCGCGCCCCCGCCCCAATCGTGCTCAATGACCACGGTCCGAGCCGCGAGATCGCCGAGACGCTGTTTTCGTTTGGTCAGGAGCGCAACGACGCCGCCGACCAGGTAGACCCCGATCCCGTCGACGATCCTGAGCAGATTGCGTATGAGCGAAGCGCCGATCCCGACCCGCCCCCCGTCCGCGCTGCGCACGCGGATGCCGGCCGCCAGCTTGCCGAACGTGGCGCCCAACGCGGCTTCAAGCAGGACGAAGTAGGCGAACAGGACGGCGGTCACGACGGCGATGACGATGAGCGCCGGCGCGCCGGTCAGATCGAATCCGGCCTCCGTCCGCCCGCCGAACCGCGGAGCGACGGACATGCCGACGAAAAAGAAGACGCCGAAGGCGGCCAGGCCGTCGATGATCTGGGCCAATGCGCGGCTCGCGATCGAAGCGTAGCGCGGTTCGACGGCAAGAGCAGATGAGGCTGAGACCGGCGCGGGCCTGGGCGGAGGCGGGGGAGGCGCGGCTGGGTGCGATGGTTGAGGGGCGCGTTCGACGATCGGCTCGGAAGGAGGGGCCGCGGCCGGCCGGGACGGCGGCTCC
>JACPZO010000091.1 GCA_016195465.1 Nitrospirota bacterium | reverse complement strand
TCCAGGAGCGCCATCAGGCCCAAGACCCGGCCGGCCGAGTCGCGCAGCGGGACGCCCATGTAGCACTCGGCCCGCATGTCCACGAGCATCCGGTCCCTGGGAAAGAGCTGCCGGATGCCGCGGGGGTAGGTGCAGTCGCCCTGCGTGACGATGGTCTCGCAGGGCGTCCCCTCCAGGATGTACTCGATGTTGTCCCGGCTCTCGCCCCGGAAGGAGACGGCCAGCGTCCGGATGCTCTGGGGATCCTTTCCCGTGAGCCGGCCGGCCAGCGCGTAGTCCACGCCCAGCGTCTGCGTCAGGTGCTCGGTGAGAAACCGGAAGAACCGCTCGTCGGTCTCGGCCGCGATCTCCTGGCCGGCGGCCCGGAGGGCCTGAAGCGTCTGGACCCGCGCCTCCTCCGCGGCCCGGGTCGTTCGGAAATAGGCCCCGATCCGGACGACGCCGGTGAGCATCAGAACGGAGACTCCGAGAGCGATCCACTCGGTGGTGTCGAAGCGGACCGTGCCGGCGTTCGGCAGAGAGGCAAACGTGACCGCGAGATGAGGATCCAGGCGCCCTTGCGCCCCGTGATCCGGATGAGGCGCAGTGCCAGGAGGGCCGCCGCGAGCTGAAGCCCGATGGAAAGGAGAAATAAGAAAGCCGGTCCCGTCAGCATCTTCGTCGATCCGCGATTCCGGTTGTCCGCCCCAGGGCGGGATTTGCTCAAGCTTATATCACAACAAACCCCGCGCTTCTACCAGGATGCTGAAAGAGACCATCCATGGCTTTTTCAGCATCCTGCTAGAGAAAGTCGATTGTGTAGGGCCGCATGCCGCCCGGGTGCGTCCGGTGATAACGGCGGATCGCCGCGGCGATCCGCGAAAACCTGTCGCCGGGGAAGCTGTGCGGGACGATCAGAACTCCGGCGTGCGGCCGGTTCTCGTTGAAAAACTGGACAGTGAGGCGGATGAAGTCGTTCCTGTTTCGCGTGACGAGGCATCGTCCCGAAGAAGCGGCGCGCTTCATCTGTTCGAGGTCCTCGACCTGCAACAGGCCCAGATCGTGGGCGCTGACTGCGTCGATTCCTTGACGCCTCAGGATATCGGCGATCTTGGGGCTGAGATCTTCGTCGAGGTGAAATCTCAACGGACCCTCTTCATGAGAGGGATGGAAACCTCTTTCGGACGAACTCGGGGGTCAGCTCCTCGTTTTGCCGGACCAGCCGCTCGATTTCCTGCGGGAACGCCCGGTAATAGCCGATGGCCGCTCGGATCTGCGGTTCGGTAAGCCAGTCATAGGCTCGCAACAGGCGCTTCCAGTCCTCCTTGACGCTCCTGTACGTGGCAACGATCTCCCAGACCTCAATACCGGTCCCGGCGACGCGCGCCCTGCGTCCGGTCGTTCCCTCCGCGAAGACGATTCCAGGGCACCGATGCATGCACAGGGCCTCTTCGAAGAGTTCATTGGCCACGGCCGAGAACTCTCTTCCGGACTCACGGGCGATCCGTTCGATCTCCGTCGCGGTTCTGGAGGGGATACGCAGGCTTTTCTGGACGGTCGCGCTCATGACGGACTCCTGGCCCTTTCTTGAATGACATTATATTACAGTGGGATGCAATGAAAGTCAACTCGGGAGCATGACCGCGGGGGAGGTATCAAGCGAGAAAGCTTTGCCCTCTACAGCCCCGCACCCGCCCACTGGCGGGCCTTGACCTCGTCGGGGAGGTAGTCGGGCAGGAGGAACGGCCCCCGCGGCGCGTCGTCCAGCAGACCGGCCTTCTCGAGCTCCTTCTCGAACTTCCGCACGTGGTCGATCGTGAGATCCTTCGGCGCCCCGCCGTTCATGCCCCGGATGTAGGCCGAGGCCGTGAGGGCCGCGCGGCGGCCGAAGACGAGGATGTCGAGGAGCGAGTTTCCCATCAGGCGGTTGCGGCCGTGGACGCCGCCCGTCACCTCGCCCGCCGAATAGAGCCCGGCCACGACCGTCCCGCCGTTTTCGTCGATCTCGAGGCCGCCGTTCTGGTAATGGAGCGTCGGGTAGACGAGCATCGGCTCTTTGCTGATGTCGATCCCGTACCGGATGAACTGGATGTACTTGGCCGGCAACTCCCGCCGGACGGTCCCCTCGCCGTGCAGGAGGTCGATCATCGGCGAGTCGAGCCAGACGCCCGACCGGCCCGTCGGCGTCATGACCCCCTTCCCCATGTCCGCGCACTCGCGGAGGATGCAGGCCGAGGCCACGTCCCGCGGCTCTAGCTGAAAGCAGAACTGCTCGCCGTCGATATTCAGCATGTGCGCGCCGAGCCCCCGGACCTTCTCGGTGATGAGGAGACCGATGTTCTGCTCCGGGTAGACGGCGCCGGTCGGGTGGTACTGAATGGCGTCGATGTAGCGCATCTTCACGCCCGCCCGGTAGACCATGGCGAGCCCGTCGCCGGTCGCGCCGTAGTGGTTCGTGCAGGGGAACCCTTGTACGTGCAAACGACCCAACCCGCCCGTCGCGAGGATCACCGCCTTGGCCCGCGCGACGTGGTAGGTGTGCGTCTCGAGGTTGTAGAGGACCGCGCCGCCGCACCGGCCGGACTTGTCGAGGAGGAGTTCCACGGCCGGCGCGAACTCGATCACGCGGACGCGGTCCGTCCGGTTCCGCGCCTCGTCGCGAAGAACGCGCATGATCTCGGCGCCGGTCATGTCGCCGGCCGAATGGAGGCGCTTCCGGGACGTGCCGCCCCCGTGGCGGACCTTCATCCGGCCATCCGGAAGCTTGTCGAAGAGCATGCCCAAGCGCTCGAGCCAGCCGATGACCAGCGGCGCGTCGTTCGCCAGGGCCGCGACCAGGGCGGGATCGTTCTGGAAGTGACCGCCGCCCATCGTGTCGAGATAGTGATAGACGGGAGAGTCCCATTCCTGGCTGGCGCCCTGGATCCCCCCCTCGGCCATCACCGTGTTCGAGTCGCCGTGGCGGAGCTTCGTGGCGACGATGGAGGAAAGGCCCTGTTCCGCCGCGATGAGGGCAGCGGAAGTCCCCGCGCCGCCGCCGCCGATGATGAGAAGGTCCGCCTCGAAATCGACCTGGGTGAGAACCGCGTTCCGCGGGAGCCGGCTCCTGGACTCCAGGAGCTCGACGATCTCTACCGGATGGGTCTCCCCCTTGTTCGGCCCGACCTTGAGCGTCCGCTTCCCCTCGCTCTTGTAGTCCGGATGGTATCCCTGGAGCCGCTCCTTCCGGCCGTCCATCGACAACGCCGCGAAATGCTCGCCGCGGCGCGCCTTCTCGATGCGGGCCGGCCGGGTCGCCTCCACGCGGCGGACCAAGTCTTTGAGTTCAGGGGTGTAGCTCATGGGAACCTCCAGTCAGAACCGGGGAAACGGGGAGCCGGGGAACCGGGGAAAAACCGCTAGGCCTGAGACCTGCAATCCCCGTTTCTCCGCTTCCCCGTTTCTCCGCGTCACAAGTACTTGGTCTCCTTCGGCATCCAGGTGCCGGGGGCGGCCAGGTCGGGCTCGCGCTCGCGCGCAACGTAAAGCTCGCGGACCTGTTCAGGCGTCATCCTGGCAAGATCCGCCAGCATCGGGATGTACTTCCCGGCCTCGATGTCGGCCACGCGCTTCTTGAGATGGTCCGCCTGCGGCGTGAGATACCTCCCCGCCACGCGGCGGACGAACTGGGCCGCCATGTATTGCGAGATCTGCGCCGGGCAGCGGATCGCGCAAAGGCCGCACTGGATGCAGTCGAACGATTCCCGCGCCGCCGCCGCGAGGTCTCCCCGCTTCATCAGGGCGATGTAGTACATGACGTCGATGTCCATCGGGCAGGTCCGCGAGCAGGTGGCGCACCCGACGCACTTGAAGACCTCCGGATAAAGGAACCGAAGCGCCTCGACCCCGTCCCCGCCCAGGCTGTCCAGGTCGAACACGGCGCGGTTCGCGGGGAAGAACGGCACCTGGGCCACGACCATCCCATCCTGGACGACCGTCTGGCAGGCGAGTCCCGTCCGTAACCGGAAGTCCCCGGGGAGGCGGTAGAACGTCCCGCAGGCCCCGCAGATGCCGCCTCGGCACCCGCAGCCGCGGACATAGGTGTAGCCGGCGTGCTCGACCGCCTTCATGATCGTGAGCGTCTCGGGAACTTCGTACTTTTTCCCCAGGATCTGGATGGAGATCATCCGCGTCCCTTCCGGGAGAATCGTCTTGTCCCCGCCGCCGCGCCGCTTCGGGCCCGTTGCCGGGGCCTTCGGCCCTGTACCGGCAGTCTTGACGGGCGCCTTCTTCGCGCTTGCCGCCGCTGTCTTTGCCTGGGTCTTGCGCATCACAACCTCCCACCTTGGGTGTCCGGGTGTTGGGTGTCCCCCTTTCACCGATTCACCCCTTCGCCGATTCGTCTTCCTACAGGTCCGGGTACATGTTCTTCACTTCCGCCGTCGTGTAGACCGGCCCTTCCTTGCAGATGTAGATGTCGCCCACGTTGCACCGGCCGCACTTGCCCAGGCCGCACTTCATCTTGTTCTCGAGCGTCGTGTAGACCTGCTCGTCGGAGAACCCGAGCTCGCCCAGGGCCTGAAGCGAGAACTTGATCATGATCGGCGGACCGCAGACGAGCGCCACGGCGTTGTCCGGGGACGGCGCCGCTTCCTTGAGGACCGTCGGCACGAAGCCGATCTTTCCCTTCCACCCCGGCTCTTCTCCGCCCGGATCGACCGTCTGCACGAGGTTCACGTCCGGCCGCTCGTTCCAGTGTTCGAGCTCGCGCTTGTAGACGAGGTCCTGCACGGAGCGCGCGCCGTAGACCACCGTGATGTCCCCGAACTTCTCCCGTTGATCCAGACACTCCCAGATCACCGTCCGGAGGGGAGGGAGGGCGATCCCGCCCGCGACGAAGATCAGGTTCTTCCCGTGGAAGCTGTCCATCGGGAACCAGTTGCCGTAGGGCCCCCGGAACCCCATCGTGTCGCCGATGTTGAGGTCGGCGAGCGTACCCGTGACGCGCCCCACGCGCCGGAACGTCGTCTCGATGTATCCCTTCCGCGTCGGGGGGTTCGCGATGCAGAACGTGCTCTCCCCCGCGCCGAAGGCCGAATAGAGGGCGAACTGGCCGGCCCTGAACGAAAACGACTCGCGCATCTTCTCGTCCTGGAAGACGAGGCGGTACGTCCGGACGTCCGGCGTCTCCTCGACGATGTCCTCGATGGTCACCAGATGGGGCAGGTAGATGTTTGTCATCGCATGAATCCCTGCTTTCAGCTTTCAGCTTTCAGCTTTCAGCTTTTCGCCGACGGCTGAGCGCTGATGGCTGCTTTGGTTGTCACCTTCTGCATCATCTCCGTGATGTCCAGGCCGACATAACAGACGCGGATGCACCGGCCGCATCCCACGCAACCGCGGGAGTCGAACTTCGTCGGGTAGTAGTGAAACTTGCACATAAACCTGTTCCGCCACCGCTGGGACTGCTTCTCGCGCGGGTTGTGCCCGCCCGCGTGGGCCGTGAAGTGGTCGAACTGGCAGGCGTCCCAGTTCTTCCGCCGCTCCCCTTCGAACGCCCGCCCCTCGTCCACGATGTCGAAGCAGTGGCAGGTGGGGCAGACGTACGTGCAGACCCCGCACCCGACGCACTTTCCCGCGTGGGCCGCCCACAGAGCGTCCTTGTAGTTCTCCGTGTCGGAGAGCCAGCCGAGGATTCTCTCCACGTCCGCCGACTCGGCCGCGGGCGGCGGCGCGACGGGCGCAAGCTCCTCGTCCCCTTCCGTGAAGATCCCGTCCGCGCCTGCGACGAGCGCTTTTCCTCTCTCCGTGAGCGCCTCCGCGCGAAACCCGCCGGACACGGTCGGACGGAGGAGGATATCGCTCCCCTGGGGGGAATCGGGCGCGAGACCCACGGACGTGCAGAAGCAGGCCCCGTCCCCCTTCGTGCAGGCGATCGTCACGACGGCCGCTTTGTCCTGCCGCCCCGTGAAGAAGCGGTCGTCCTCCCCCTTCCAGGTGAAAACGGAGCGGAGGGAGGCGACGGAAGCCGCGTCGCACGGACGCGCGCCCAGGACGACCGTCTCGGGAAATTCCGCCCCCGCCGACGCAAGGTGCACGCTTCCCTTCGAGATCGTGAACCGCGCGACCACCTCCGTCTGCGGAAAGAGGAACTCCTTGAACGAGTTGCGGGCGATCTGGTGTTCGAGCGCCATCTCGTCCGCCGACCGCAGAGCGGCGTAGACGGGCTGGTTCGCCCGCTCCGTCGGCGCGGCGACCTGGACCCCCTCGCCCAGGAGCTTTTCGGCCAGTTTCCTCAGTCCTTCCTTCGAGATCAGCATGGTCCCTACCGGATGAAGTTTTCCTTGTCGTCCGGCTTGAAGACGATCATGGGGGGGAGGCTCCCGGGATCCATCCCGGCCGCGTACCCGTACGCTTCCTTCGCCACCAGGCCGAGCTTGCGGTTGATGAGATTGAGCGGGATGTTCACGGGACACGCCCGGTCGCACTCCCCGCAGAAGGTGCACCGCCCCGCCAGGTGGATCGCCCGGATCAGGTTCCAGGAGAGGTTCCCCTCCGGATGGGCCGACGTGTCGATCCACTGCGGCTGGTTCTTCTCCGTGATGCACCGCTCGCAGTAGCACAGCGGACAGACCTGCCGGCAGGCGTAGCACTTGATGCACCGGTCGAACTGCTCCATCCAGAAGTTCCAGCGGACCTGGGAGGGCTGGGCGTCCATCTCGGCAATCTTCGAGTCGATGGGGCTCATCCCCTCCGCAGGAAGAGGATGCACTTCTCCGACGACCGTCTCGTCGCAGTTCCTCGGCTCACGGACCTCGCACCCCGCGCACTTGGGCGAGAGCGTTTCGGGCGTGAGATGCCCCTGCCACGTTTCCGGACGGTAGACGACGCCGTTGCAGGGGACGCCGATCACCGTCACGTCCTCGCGCCTCACCTGCGACTCCTGCTGGAGGACGACGAGGTTCCGGGCGTCGCACCCCTTGACGAAGACCGCGGGGCGCCCGAGCGCCTTCACGTCCTTCGCGTGGCGCGTGAGGTAGTTCGTCAGGTTGTTCACGCAAAGGGCGTTGAAGATGAGGCTGTCCGTCTCGGCCGGATCGGCGACGAAGACCGGCACGGCCCGGCGCTGGCGTTTGGCCCACGCGTACCCGATGACGACCTTTGCCTTCCCCGTTTCCAGAATCTCTTTCGCCTTCGCCCGGACGGCGAGATCGAGCGGCGTCGGCTCCGGCAAGGGGACTCCTTCGGGAATCCCGGGCGCCCAGGCTTCGCTCCAGGGCATCTCCGGCTCCCAGGCGCGCCGAGTGTCCGTGAGCATCTTGTATTGGGTGTACGGCCCCAGGCCCGTGACCGTCTCGACGGCCTCGTCCACCAGCTTCGCCCACTTGTTCGCCTCGGAGGCCGAGACCCAGGAGAAGAAGACGCGCCGCTCGTCGATCCCCACGAAATCGAGGAGCGACTTGAAGAAGACCCAGCGCCTCCTGGCGTGGTAGTTCCCCGCGACGTAATGGCAGTCGCCGGGGTGACAGCCGGAGACGATCACGCCGTCGGCGCCGTTCTCGAACGCCTTGATGAGAAAGAGGGGATCTATCCGGCCCGTGCAGGTGAGCCGCACGACGCGGACGTTCGGCCGGTACTGCATCCGCGACGTCCCCGCGAGGTCCGCCCCCGCGTACGTGCACCAGTTGCAGACGAACGCCACGATCTTCACGGCCGTCTTCTTCTGCACCGCGGCCTGAACGCTCTCCTGCGCGGCGGGCTCTGTCGCTTGCGCCTTTGTCTCCATCTCGCTATTCACCGATTCACCCATTCACCGATTCACCGGCCCTCATACCGCCGCGAGCGCCGCGTAGACCTGCGCGTCCGAGTACCCCTTGAGGTCGATCGTCTTGCTGTGGCAGGCGGCCACGCAGACGCCGCACCCCATGCAGACGCCCTCGTTCACCCTCGCCACGTACCTCAGCACCTCGCCCTGCCGGTTCTTGATCGCCTCTCGCTCGATCGCCTTGTACGGGCAGGCCACCAGGCAGTCCCAGCACGCGTTGCACGTCGTCCGGTTCACCTCGGCCACGATCGGCTCGCGCGCCATCTCGTCGTTCGAGAAGAGGCCCAGAACCTTCGCGGCCACGGCCGATCCCTGGGCGACGGCGGTGGGAACGTCCATCGGACCGATGCAGGCGCCGGAGAGGAAGATCCCTCCCGTCACCGTCTCGACGGGCTTCAGCTTCGGGTGATATTCGTTGTAGAAGCCGTACTGGTCGTACCCGATCCCGAGACGCTGGGCCAGGTCTTTCGAGCCGAGGCGCGGGACGACGGCCGTGGCCAGGACGACCATGTCGGCCTCGATCTCCACCTGCGAGCCCACGAGCGTGTCCGCCCCCTGAACCACGAGACGGCCGTCGCGCGGATAGACCCGCGAGACCCGGCCGCGGAGGTAGATCGCCCCCTCCTGCTCCACCGCCCGGCGGTGAAACTCCTCGTACCGCTTCCCGCCGCAGCGGATGTCCATGTAAAAAATGTACGCCTGGCCGTGGTGGGCCTTGTGCTTGTAGAGCATGGCGTGCTTCGCGCTGTACATACAGCAGATGGCCGAGCAGTAGGAGACGCCGCGCCGCTCGTCGCGCGAGCCGGAGCATTCGATGAAGACGACCGTCTCGGGGACCTTGCCGTCGGACGGGCGCTTGATCTCTCCGCCCGTCGGGCCGGACGCGGAGGCGAGCCGCTCGAAGTGGAGTCCCGTGATCACGTCCTTCGACTTCCCCCCGGAGAACTCGGGGAAGTTCTCGGCCGGCATGACGTCGTACCCCGTCGCCACGACGATGGCCCCGACGTTCACCGTCTCGAACGTGTCCTGCTGGTCGAAGTCGATGCACTGGGGGCCGCAGACCTTCGCGCAGAGGCCGCACTTGCTCATGTCCTTCACGTACTTGGGGCAGGCGTTGCGGTCGATCACGGGGACGCCGGGGACGGCCTGCGGGAAGGGGATGTACATCGCCTTCCGCTTGGTCATCCCCATCTCGAACTGGCTCGTGGCCTTGATGGGGCACTTGTCGATGCACTCGCCGCACTCCGTGCAGTTCTCCTCGACGATGCTCTTGGCCTTCTTGCGGATCGTGACCGTGAAGTTCCCGATGTACCCGTCCACCTTCTCCACCTCGGCGTAGGTCACGAGCCGGATGTTCGGGTGCTGGTACGCCTCCACCATCTTGGGCGTCAGGATGCACTGAGAGCAGTCCATCGTGGGGAACGTCTCGGAGAGCTGGGCCATGTGGCCGCCGATCGAGGGCTCGCGCTCCACGAGGACCACTTCCCGCCCGCCGTCGGCGATGTCGAGCGCCGCCTGGATCCCGGCGACGCCGCCGCCGATCACGAGCGCCCGCTTCGTCACGGGGATCTTGATCTTGGAGAGGGGCCGGTCGCGCTTGACGCGCTCGACCATCATCCGGGCGATGTCGCCCGCCTTCTCCGTCCCCAGGTCCTTCGTCGGGTCGTGGTGGACCCAGGAGCAGTGCTCCCGGATGTTCGCGATCTCGACCCGGAACGGATTGAGGCCCGCGGTCTCCGCCGCCTTCCGGAATGTCTTCTCGTGCATGTGAGGGGAGCAGGCGGAGACGATCAAGCCGTCGAGATTGTGCTCCTTGATCATCTTCCGGATCTGCTCCTGGCCCGGGTTGGAGCAGTAGAACCGCGCGTCCTCGGCGTGAACGACGCCCGGAACGTCCTTGAGCTTCTCCGCCACCTCGGCCGTCCGCACCTCGGCCGCGATGTTGTTCCCGCACTGGCAGACGAAGACGCCGATCCGCGCCATCAGGCCTTTCCTCCCGCCGGAACCGCCGCGGGCCAGAGCCCCTTGGCCTTGAGGACCGACCCCGCCCCCATGACGCCGTCGGCGATTCCCAGCGCCTCGGGACCTTCGCCCAGGGCCAGGCCCAGAATCTGCGTGAAGTAGATCACGGGAAGAACGGTTTCCTTCCCCTCGTCGCGCAGGATCGCTTCCTGGCTCTTGACGAGGTTGTGCCAGCAGAGCGGACAACTCGTCGTCAGGAGATCGGCGCCGCACGCCTGGGCCGAGGAAAGGATGGAGCCGGAGAGCCGCTTGACCAGGTCCGTCTCGCTCATCGCCAGGTGCGACCCGCAGCATTCGCCCCGGTTCGGCCAGTCGACGGGCGTGGCGCCGAGCGCCGTCAGGAAGTCCTCGAAGATCTTCGGGGATTCGGGATGATCGATCGCCGCATCGGCCGGGCGGAGGAGCATGCAGCCGTAGTAGGCGGCCACCTTGAGACCCTTGAGCGGCCGGACAACCTTCGCCTTGACCTCGGCGAAACCGACCTGGTCGCGGAGAACTTCAAGGAGGTGGAGGACCTTCACGTCCCCCAGGCCGTCCGTCTCGAGAAACGAAGCCAGAACGTCGCGGCGGCCGGCGTCCGATTTGAGCGTGTTGTTCGTCCGGCGGAGCGTGTTGTAGCAGAAGGAGCAGAGGGTCGAAACCGTCCCGCCGGCCTTCTTTGCCTGGATGAGGACGTTGCCGGGGCCGGCCAGGCCGATGACGTTCTCCGGCGTGAGGGGGAACGACGTCCCGCAGCAGTTCCACTTGGAGAGTTCCTCGAGCTCGACGCCCAGGTCCCGGATCGACTGCCGGGCCGACCGGTCGAAGTCCTGGGCGACGGTCGAGAGCGTGCATCCGGGATAGTAGGGGATCTTCACGGCACGAGCTTCCTGAATCCGGCGACGAGCGCCATCTGCGGAGACCGGCGGATGAACTCGTCCGGAAGGGCGTAGACCGTCACCGGTTCATGTCCGCGCCGGAGAGAAAGCCGCCGGAGCGATTCCATGATCCGGGAGAGATCGACGCACTTGGGACAACGGGAGTAACATTGGAGACAGGAGACGCACCGCCAGATGGCGTTGGAGCGGAGGACCGTCTCCTCCTGTCCGAGTTGGACCATCCGGATCACCTGGGAGGGGGCGATGTCCATGGCGAACGACACGGGGCACCCCCCCGTGCAGTTCCCGCACTGGTAGCACTTGGAGAGGTCTTCTCCGGAGAGGCTCTCGACGAGGCGCGCGAACGACTGCGAGGGGCCGGCCGGCCCCAGCGTGATCTTCACGGATCAGGAATCCTCCAGAAGGGGGTCCCAGGGGGGAAAAGCGTGTATACAGTATACAGCGGGCCGGGGGGAGTCAAGGGTTTTTGTTTGCCCATTGGTCAACCGGCCGACCGTCAATGAATGACGGCCGCCGCATTCCCCCCGTCCGCATCCAGCTGTCAGCGATCGGCATTCAGCCGTCAGCTTAAGGCCCCAAGCCGACCGCTGATTGCTGAGTGCTGACCGCTCCCATCTTCCGTTCACCGATTCACCCATTCACCGATTCACCGTTCTTCTTGAACAACTTGCCCCTTGTGTATACAATCCGCCGTATGAAGAAAGTCGGCTTCCTCCGTCCCTCCCCCCTCATCAAGATATCCCACGGCGAGCCCCGGACGCTCCGCGAGCGGATCGCCGAGTCCCTCCGGGAATCGATCATCCGCGGCCTCCTGGGTCCCGGCGAGCGGATCGCCGAGCCGGAGCTCGCCCAGGCATTCGGAATCAGCCGGACGCCGATCCGGGAGGCCCTCCGCCAGCTCGAATCCGAGGGTTTCCTCACGGTGAGGCCTCACCGGGGGGCGATCGTATCGCCGATCACGCCCAAGGACGTCCACGAATTCTACGCCGTGAAGGGCCTGCTCGAAGGGGACGCCGCCCGCCTGGCCACGCCGCATCTCCGCCCGCGCGACGTCGCCCGCCTCTCCGATCTGAACCGGCTCATGGGCGAGGCCGCCCGCCGAAACGACGTCAAGGAGTTCTTCGACCTGGACAACCAGTTCCACGAGATCTTCCACCGGGCCTGCGGCAACGAGAAGCTGCGGAGTCTCATCCACTCGCTCGTCCAGCACTACGTCCACGTCCGGATCGCCGCGATGAGCGTCCCGGGACGGATGCAGTCCTCGGTCAAGCAACACCACGAGATCGTCAAGGCCGCGAAGGCAAAGGACGCGGAGGGCGTCGGTCAGGTGATGAGGGGGAACGCCGAGCAGGGGGCCGAAGCGCTCGTCCGCCAGCTTCGCGAAGGAGGGGCCGAAAAGGGAAGCGGCGAGCCGCGGCCGAAAAGCCCGCGCGCCGTCACGTTCCCGTCGTCTCCTCGGCGCCCGAGAAAAGGCTCGTCAGAATGCTCGACAGATCGGCCAGACCAAACGGCTTGACGAGCTTCGGAACGTCGTGCCGGGACGTGAAGGACCGGATTTCCGGATGAGTGAAGTCGCCGGAGGAAAGGACCGTCTTCTTCAGGAGTTCCGGACGGTTCTGGGCAATCCACTCGTGAACGGGCAGCCCCGTCTCCCTCGGAACGACGAGGTCCAGGATCACGCCGTCGACGTGTCCCGTCGAAAGAAAACGGATGGCTTCCTCGGCCCGGCCAATGGTGACCGCATCGAACCCGAGAATCTCCAGAAGCTGGCGGTAGAGATCCTGGAGCATCTCGTCGTCCTCCACGACGAGAAGCCTGCGCCGGATGGTTGGCCCCGTCATCTTACGCCCTCTCCGGCCGGCCGATCCACCGGCCCACGACCCGTCGCAACTCATCCTTGTCGATCGGTTTGGAAAGAAAATCGTCGCAGCCGGACGCCAGGGCGCTCTCCCGGTCGCCGATCATCGTGTGCGCGCTGACCGCCACGACCGGTATGCCCCGCGTCGCCGCGTCGTCCTTCATCTCCCGGGCGGCGGACCAGCCGTCCTTCTTGGGAAGCGAAAGGTCGAGGAGGATGAGATCCGGCCGCTCCCGCCGGGCGATCTCCACGGCTTCGACGCCGTCAACCCCTTCCACGATCCGGAACGTCCCCGGAACGAAACAGGTCAGCATCTGAACCAGAAGGTTTCGGTTCATCTCCTCGTCGTCCACGACCAGGATCGTGCTCTCTTTCAAGGGTTACCTCCCCGCCTAAGCGACACAGTCCGGAAATGGCAGGAGGGGCGGAGGCCGGCGTAGATCCTTGGAACAAAGTCCGTGTACTTTATCTTCCCCACCCGTTATCTTCAAGCCCCAACTGGCACAGATCGGGCGGTTGGATGGCTCGGTGGTTGGGCGCCTTTCCCATTCACCGATTCACCGATTCACCCATTCACCGGTCTTTAAACCCCCAGGATCTCCCGGATAAGGGTCAGGAGCTCCTCCCGCGCGATCACGCCCTTCTGGAGGATTCCCCGGACCCCCGAAAGCCGTTCCCTTTCCCCCTTCGTCAGCTCCGCGGCGGACAGAACGATCACGGGGACGTCGCGCGTCGCGGAATTCTCCCGGAGCGCCCTGTAAACGGCGAACCCGTCCACGCCCGGCATGGCCAAGTCGAGCGTGATGAGCGAGGGCCGCTCCCGGATCGCCGTCCGGATCGCATCGGCTCCGTCGGCCGCAACGCGGAGCGAAAAACCCTCCGATCGGAGGACGTGCTCCAGGATGTCCCGTTGGGCCTGATCGTCCTCGACGATCAGGACGGGACCTCCGGGCCGCCGCGGCGACGCCGGCTCCGGGCGGCCGGCCGGCGGAGGTCCCGCCGCCCGCGCCGGAGCGGCGGAAGGTTCGGGCGACGCCGGCAGCCGGATCGGGAGGCTCACGGAGAACGTCGCGCCGTGTCCCTCCGCGCTCTCGACCCAAACCTCTCCGCCGAGAAGCCGCGCCAGCTCGCGCACGATGTGGAGGCCCAGCCCGGTCCCGCCGTACCGGCGGGTCGTCGTTCCGTTCGCCTGCCGGAAGGCCTCGAAGATGTGGGAGAGCGCCGACGAAGCGATCCCGATCCCCGTGTCCCGAACTTCCACGACCACCCGATCCTCGGCCCCCCGACGCCCCCGGACCGTGACTCCCCCGCGCTCCGTGAACTTGACCGCGTTCCCGAGGATGTTGAGGAGGATCTGCTCCAATCGCCGCTCGTCCGTCCAGAGCTCGGGGAGGTCCGCCACGCCTTCCATCTGCCAGGAGAGTCCTTTCTTTTCCATCTGAGGCTTGATCGCCGCATAGACCCGGTCGAGCGCCTCCTGTATCCGGCACGAGCCGGGCTGGATCTCCAGGCGGCCGGCCTCGATCTTGGAGATGTCGAGGAGATCGTTGATGAGGTTGAGGAGCGACTTGGCCGCCAGGCGGATCCGCTCCAGGTTGGCGTACATCGGCGGATCGATCTTCCCCTTGAGAAGCTCGAGGAGAATGTCGGTGTATCCGGTGATGGCGTTCATCGGCGTCCGGATCTCGTGCGAGATGTTCGCCAGGAACTCGCTCTTGAGGCGGTTCGCTTCCTCCACCGCGCGCGTCTTTTCTTCGAGCTCCACCTTCTGGGCCATGAGCTCCTCGCTCTGGGCCTGAAGCTCCTCGCTCTGGCTCTGGAGTTCTTCCGTCTGGCTCTGGAGCTCCTCGTTCTGGGCCGTGAGCGTCTCGTTCGCTTCCTGCAGATCGGCGGCCAGCTTCGAGAGGCGTTCGGCCGCCGCGAGGTTGTGAAGCCCGATCCCGATCTGGGCCGCCGCGGCCCAAAGGTAGTCGCGGTCGTCCTCGTCGAGCCGGGTGAGCGTGGCGACCTCGAGCACACCCTCGACATTGTCCGCGTAGAGGAGGGGAAGAAGCGCCAGCGAGCGCGGAAGACGCGATCCCACTCCCGACTCGACCCGGAAGTAATCCTCGGGCACCTGCTCCACGAAGATCGGCTTCTTGTCGCGGACGACCTGCTCCGGAAGTCCGCTCCTCCCCGCTCGCTCCTCGATCCAGGCGGCGGAGACGCCAAGAACGGCCCCCGCTTCGAGCCGGTCCGTCGAATCGTGGACGAGATGGATCACGCCGGCCTGCCCTCGGATCACTTCGAGAAGGTGGCGGAGAAGGTTGGGAAGGAGGACCCCGCTGTTCTGGCCCTGGTTGAGGAGCGTCAGGATGTCTTCGTACCCGACGAGGAACGATTTCTCCCGCAGAAGCGCCTCGTTCTTCTTCTCGAGGTCGACGCGCGCCGTCTCCAGGGCGGCCGTCCGATCGATCACGCGGGTCTCGAGTTCCTCGGCGTGGCGGGCGAGGACCTCGTACGCCTCCTTGATCTTGCCGTGGGCCAGGTCGACCTCGCGCGTCCGCTCGGCCAGCCGGGACGAGAGATTGTTGAACGACGTGGAGAGATGGCCGACCTCGTCGTCCGTCGAGATCGGGAGGGCCGCCCCGTAGATGCCGGTCCGCTCCATCTCGGCCAGCCCCCGGGATATCTCGCGGATGGGGCGGACGATTCGGCCGTGGACGAAGGCCCACCCGCCGATCGAAAGGACAATGGCAATGACGAGGAAGGCCTGCTGAACGTACAACAGGTTCCGCACCTCCTCCTCGGTGTGCCGGGAGAGGAGACCCACGCCGGTGTCGATCTCTCGAACGAGCGGCGGCAGGATCAAGTCGGCCTGGCGGAGGAAGCGTCCCGCGTCCCGCGGCGCGTCGCCCTGAAGAATGGATGACAGGACGGTTTTCGTCTCCTTCCACCGGGCCTCGATCCGGCCCATCTGCTCCTTCTGGTCCGCCGTGTCGACGAACTGGCTCCCCCCCCGCTCCGACCCGCCGCTCCGAAGGAGGCCCAGGACCCGCTCGAACTCCTCGATGTCGGCCCGCAGTCTCTCCAGGGAAACGGCCGGGTCGGTCCCGGCCGTGATCTTCGCGGCTTCCAGCATCATGCGCGTGGCGAGCATCCGCTGGCGACCCGCGAGGTTCACCTGCTCGGAAACCCCCTGCATGTGGCTCAGGATAAAGTACGTCCCCCCGGCCAGGACGACGATGAACAGAACGAGAACGTTGAACATGAGGCCGAGCTTGAAATGAATCGTCTTCATAAGTCCTCTTTCCTCCCGCTCGCGATCAACGCCCGATGACCTCCCGAAAGATCGGGGTCGGGGGCGCGTCCGACAGCCGCCGGAAGATCTTCCACCGCCGGCTGACCGCTTCGAACATCGGCGCGACCGGGAGGGGGATATGCTCGGCCGTCCCCAGGACCAGGACGCCGCCCGGCGCCAGGACCTTCGTGAATTTGCTCACGATCCTCTCCTGCAGGGGAAGATCGTAGTAGATGAGGACGTTTCGGCAGAAGATGAGATCGTAGTCGGCGAAGACGCCGCCCGGCGGAGAGAGCGACCTTCGCGACGTCAGGTCGTATCGCGAAAAGTGGACGTGACGCCTGAGTCCCTCCCTCACGACGAAGTCGTCGCCCCTCCGGTCGAAGTAAGCCTTCAGATACCCGTGCGGCATCTCGTTCAGTACGCCCTCGGAATAAAAGCCCGCCCTCGCCGTTCGGAGGGCCTTGTCGTCCAGGTCGGTCCCGTGGATCGTCACGCGCAGCCGCGCGTGGCGGTGCCGGATCGTCTCCTCCACGAGGATCGCCAGGGAGTAGACCTCCTCCCCGTTCGCGCACCCGGCGCACCAGGCCCGAAACGAGCGGTCCCTGCCCCGGCCGCGGCCCGACAGGAGCGTCGGCAGGACGTCGCGGGCGAGGCGCTCGAACATCGGCGCATCCCGGAAGAACCGGCTCACCTTGATCGTGAGGTCCTCGAGCAGGCGCGTGAGCTCCGCGGGGGTCTCCTTGAGCCGGGCGAGATATTCCCCGTACGACTTGGCGCCCGTCAAATAGAGACGGCGCGAGATCCGGCGCTCGAGCGTCGGCGCGCGGTAGTTGCGGAAGTCGAACCCGTGGGTCTCGTAGAGCCACTCGAGAAGCTCGGACAGACCGAGATCCCGAAACAGATGGGGCCCCGCGTCAGTCCTCATAGGCGCGAAGCCCTCCGCCCACGAGATCGGGGACCGTTCCCAGAAGCGTCTCGATCTTTTCCGTATCGAGCCCGAGCTTCTCCAGGGCCGCCGGATCGATCTTGTAGGCCAGGCCGTCGGCGCCGAGGCCGAACCCCGCCATGAGCGTGAGCCCGTCCGCCGCGTGCGTGAGAGCGGCGAGGCGGGGATCCAGCACCGCCTCGCTCGGGCGGTGATGGAGAGAGACCGCCTCGACCAAAGCGGCCGGAAGCCGCCAGTGTTCGAGGAGCATCTTTCCCACCTGGCAATGGTCGAAACCCAGGATCTCCTGTTCCGCCTGGCTGAACGCCTTCTCGCCGGACCCGGCCCGGCCCACGATCTCGCCGAACTCGGCGCGGACGAACTGGTCCAGAGCGACCTTCCCGATGTCGTGCAGAAGCCCCGCCGTGTACGCCCGCTCGGCGTCGGCGTAACCGGAGATCTGCGCGATCCGCCGGGCGATCAGGGCGCACGCCAGGGAATGGCGCCACAGCTCTCCCGCCGCCATGGAGTACCCCTCCAGGGGGGCCTGGATGATCTCCTTGAGCCCCAGGGAGAGCACGAGGCTCCGGACCGCGTTGAACCCGAGGAGGACCACCGCCTCGGAAACGGCGCCGATCTTCCGGGGGAACCCATAGTAGGCCGAGTTGCAGAGCTTGAGAAGGCGGGCCGTGATCACCTGGTCTTTCAGGATCTCGGCCTGGATCTTGTCCACGGACGCCGCGTCGTCTTCGACAAGCGCGACGACCCGCCGCGCGACCCCGGGGAGAGGCCGGATCCTCTCCACGCGCGCAAGAAGGGTTTCAAGCGGCACGCGCGCCATCGCTTACAAGTCCCTTTCCTTCTGGCCGATCACGCGGACGGTCACGCGGCCGGTCCCGACATGGAAGCGGAGGACGCGCCCCACGTGTCCTCCCGTCTCGGCGGAGACAACCGGGATCGAGAGGCCGCCGAGCATCTCACGGGCCGTCTCCGCGTTCCGCGTTCCGATCTGGAAAAGGTCGAATCCTCCCGCGGCCTCGAGAAGAGACGCGCCGCCCGCGAGCCTCGCGGACATGCGGTCCCGGCGCGCGCCGGCCTCTTCCATTTTCTCCACGAGGATCCGCACGCCGGGATCGGCGAACTTGGTGACCTTGGTTTCCATCGACACGGAGCGCATGCGGGGGAGAAGGACGTGCAGGAGTCCGGCTGTCCCCGCGCCGGAATCGTAGAGGGCGACGGCCACGCAGGAGCCGAGACAGGTTTCCAGGACCAGGTCCGGCTGCCTCGTCACAGCGCATTCACCGACCTCGATCAGCTGGATCCGCACTTCGGGGCTGACGTCAATCTGGCTATGGAATGGCCCGGTCCGCTCAACGCGTGTCTCCGCCGATGCACCGGAGGGGATGACGCCGGGAATCTAGCACACGTCCGGAAAGAAGAGAAGAAAAAGGTTGCTTTATCCGCTCTTTCGGTCGAGCGTCCGGTACTGGATCGATTCGGCGATGTGCGAAGGAAGGATGCGGCTCTCGCCGTCCAGGTCCGCGATCGTGCGGGAGACCTTGAGGATCCGGTTGTACGCACGGGCGGACAGCCCGAGGCGGACCATGGCGGACTCGATCATCGTCCGGGACTCGGCGTCGAGGGCGGCGTGCTTTTTCATCTGCCGCGGCCTCATCTGGGCGTTGCAGTAGATCCCCTCGCCCGAGAACCGTTCCTGCTGGATCCGCCGGGCCCGGTTCACCCGCTCCCGAACGGCCGCCGACGGCTCCTCCCCGTCGGCGTCGCCGGCAAGTTCCCGGACTTTGACGGCCGGGACTTCGACGTGGAGATCGATCCGGTCCATGAGCGGGCCCGAGACGCGCGAGCGGTAACGCTTGATCTGAAGGGGCGTGCAAACGCATTCCCGCGAGGGGTCCGTGTAGTGCCCGCAGGGACAGGGATTGAGGGCGGCGACGAGCATGAACATCGCCGGGAACGTGAGGGACGAGCTGGCGCGGGAGATCGTGACCCTCCCCTCCTCGATCGGCTGGCGGAGGACCTCGAGCGCGTTTCGCTTGAACTCCGGGAGCTCGTCCAGAAAAAGAACGCCGTGGTGGGCAAGGCTCACTTCCCCGGGACGGGGGTACGTCCCGCCGCCGATCAGCGCGATGTCGGAAATTGTGTGGTGAGGTGACCTTACAGGGCGCGTGGCGATGAGCGGGCTCTCCTTGGGGAGAAGCCCCGCGACGGAGTGGATCTTCGTCGTCTCGATCGCCTCGGGGAAGGTCATCTCCGGGAGGATCGTCGCGATCCGCCGGGCGAGCATCGTCTTCCCCGAACCGGGCGGGCCGATCATGAGCAGGTTGTGCCCCCCGGCCGCGGCGACTTCGAGGGCGCGCTTGGCGTGCGCCTGGCCCCGGACGTCCGCCAGGTCCTCGCCGTACGACGAGGAATCGGCGAACACGCGGGCGACGTCCACGACCGTCGGCCGGATCGCCTGCTTCCCCGCCAGGAACTCGACCACCTGGGGAAGCGTCGAGACGCCGATGGCCGCGACTCCCTCGACGATGGCCGCCTCCGCCGCGTTCTCTTCCGGCAAAATCAGCCCTCGGAAGCCGCGGGCCCGGGCCATGACGGCCATGGACAGGGCCCCGCGCACGCCCTTCACCCGTCCGTCGAGCGAAAGCTCGCCCACCAGAAGCCAGCGGTCAGCCTCGCGGGCGGCGAACGCCCCCTCGGCCAGGAGGATGGCGACGGCGATCGGAAGATCGAAGGCCGAACCTTCCTTCTTCACGTCGGCCGGCGCGAGGTTCACCGTGATCCTCTTCATCGGGAACTCGAACCCGGCGTTCTTGACGGCCGCCTTCACCCGGTCCCGGCTCTCCTTCACCGCGGCGTCGGGAAGACCCACCGTGGCGAACGCCGGGAGGCCCAGGGCGATGTCGGCCTCGACCTCCACGGGGATCGCGTCGATTCCGACAACGGACGCGCTCAAGACCTTCGCGAGCATTAGTCCCTCCGCTTCGCGAATTCACAAGAGCTTGGCCACTGAGGCACAGAGGCGCAGAGGCACAGAGTGAAGACCGGATTTGAGGATCGCGCTGTATGGTTGACGATAAACCTCTTTCCTTCCACTATCCCACCAATCTTGATCGCTCACCCCTGACATGAAATCTCTATGTCTCTATGCCTCTATGCCTCTGTGCCTCTATGCCTCTGTGCCTCTGTGCCTCTATACCTCTGTGCCTCTATGCCTCTGTGCCTCTGTGCCTCTGTGGCGCTATTCCCGATTCACCGTGTCTTCCTCAAACCTCGCCACCCGCGCGCCGAGGAACGCCGTCCCCGACAGGTAGCCGGAGAGGAGGACCTTCTTCACCTCGCCGCCGCCCGCGTTCTTCCCGTTCGCTTTCACGCCTCCCGCGTGGATCATGTACGCCTTCTCGTCTTCCCTCATCACGATCCCGATGTGGCCGACGATCTCGCCCACGATCCGCTTCTTCGGGTCCTTGATCCAGAAGAGGATGTCGCCGCTCTTGAGCGATCCGGTCCCCGCGGCCCGCGTGAGCGATTCGCGGCCCAGGTATTCCACCTTGCTCCTGCCCCGCGTCCCCGGGACCGCGGCGACGGGCCCCAATTCCTTCGTGATCTCGCGCCCCCACTTGCCGCTGTCGATCATGTCCTCGCCGTACTCGAACCGCTCGTCGTAGTTCGCGACCCGCTCTCCGTCAAGACGCCCCTTCGTCCGGAAACGGAGCGCCAGCGCCTTTTCCGCGGCCGCGAGCGGCGTCGAGGAAAGAGCCAGTTCGGCCGACCGGAACGTGTGGTACATACAATCGACCCGATTGTCGACAACGATGCGCGACTCGCGGACGTACGCGCCCAGCGGATCGGTGTCATACGGAAGGCCCGCGAACCGTTCGGCCCAGAACGCGATCCTCTCCCCCACGGGACGCCCCGCGATATCCTTCTGGATCCGGGCGATCTCCTCGTCCGTGGCTGGAAACAGGCGCCCCCTTCTCCCCGCGTCCGGGGGGAGGGGCGGGGTGGGGGTGGAAGACGAGACGCGCACGGCCTTCACGAACCGATCCCTGAAGTACGCCTCGTCCATCCGGTTCTCCCGCACGCCGCCGCTCTTGCTCGCGTGGACGAAGCGTCCGTCCCCGGCGTAGAGGCCGACGTGCGACACGACGCCCGGCTTGTCCAAGGCGAAGAAGACGAGATCGCCCGCCTCGATACTCTCCTTCGGAACGTCGCCCCCCATCTCGGACTGCGGCTTCGAGTCCCGCTCGATCGCGATCCCCTGGATTCTGTACGCGAGAAACGTCAGACCCGAGCAGTCGATCCCCCGGTTCGTCATCCCTCCCCACTGGTAGCGCGTCCGCTTCAGGGACTTGGCGAAAGCGACGGCGCCAAGTCCCGCCCCGCCCGAACCGGGGACGGAGAGAGCCGCGCGGGGAACCGTGACCTCCCTCCCGTCGAGGAAAACGAGCTTCGCGTTCCGCGCGTCCTCGCTCGCGACGGGCAGGGTCGTCCCCGCGTAGAGCGTCACCCTCCCGCGCGGGAGAACGGCCTGGACGCGGGCCTGAGACATCGTCCGGCGCGGGGTCGACTCGTCCAGATGCCGCGAATCGACGATGCCCGCCCCGACGAGGAGCGACTCGCGCACCCAGCCCTCGTAGTTCCGCTGGGACGGGACGCGGACGCGCGCCCAGCCCCGCTTGCGATCGAGGATGTCGACGCGGTCGGCATAGAGGATCTGCGTCACCTGCTCGGAGGAGCGGGCAGGCTCGCGGTAAACGGAGACGACGGGCCTCACGGCGAAGGCGGCTTCCGGGTCCGCGAACGCGGGCGCCGGGAGAAACACGCTGGCCAGGAAGAACCCGATTGGAAGTATATGACGGAAGAGGCGGGGAATCACGAAGGATGTCTTTGACGGGCTTCCGTGCCTCGGTGTGGAATCATTGGTGCCGAAGGGGGGACTCGAACCCCCATGGGTTGCCCCACACGCCCCTCAAACGTGCGTGTCTACCAGTTCCACCACTTCGGCAAGCTCACTCATCTGCTGGGCGCGAGAATACCAAGACCAGCCGAGCCTGTCAACGAAACGGTTTTGGGGAACAACGGACCGCCGGTCGTCAAGGAACCGCAAACGGCGTTTGCCGGAATCCGCTCCGATCTCCCGCCTCTCGCCGGAATTCTCTTGCCACGCAGAGGGCCGAACCGCTATAAATGGCCGGTTTTCATCCCCCCGTTCGCGCCTCGCATTGAGCGGGGCGGTTCGCGCTTCCTCGAAGCAACCGAACGCAACCCAAGAGAGAGGCCTGACCGATGAACCGAACAGCAGCGACACAGGACGCGACCGCGCTCAAGCTGGGGATCCCCGGCTTCACCTACGCCGATCTCTACGGGCCGGCGAAGCTCAAGGAGCTTGCCGATCTCTTCGACGCGGAAGTGAAGAAAGCCGATCCCGAACTGTTCGCCGCGTTCGACGCGTACCGGAAGAAGAAGGGCGAGGGCGTCCCGCCGACGGAAACATCCGACCTCCTCTGCCGCGTGGGCGTCCACCTCGACCGGTTCATCGTCCGCCTTTTCGGAATCGAGGGCGAGGCGAGCCGGCTCCGCAAGGAGATCGGCCAGATCTGCCTCCTCTTCCCGTTCAAGAACGAGTTCGTCCTCCGCCGCGTCCTGAAGAAGTACAAGCCGGCCGATGCCGCCGAGATGGACTTCCGCGCCCTCGATAAGATGGCGACGGCCCTCCAGCGCGCGGCCTTCCCGGCCGAGACGCCCGACGAGGACCCGGAGGTCACGGCCGGCCGCATGGTGAGCGCGCTCCTTTCGCTCGAACGGGAATTCGTCCGCGAGGCCCAGAAGCTCGAAAACGACGCCGCCGGCGCCCGGAAGCGCCTGGCGGAGGTCCGCGGGAATCTGTCCCAACACGCCGACGCGAAACTTCTCCTGGCGGGCTTGATCCAGCCCGCCCCCCAGGCCGCGGACCAGGAGAAGGCGCTCTTGGGCGGCCTCATGGAGCTTCTCGAGCGCTGGGCGTTCTCGGCCACGCATCATCCGGCCGGAAGGGAAAGAACCAAGGGGTGGGTTTCCTTCCACGCGCCCGAAAAGATGGACTACACCCGTCTCGTCGAGTTTCACCGGACCGATTCCAAGATGCCCGAGGCGATGGAAGGGCCGACGGAGACGAGGCGGCGGCGCGACGGGTTCAAGCTCACGGACCGCAGGTTCGACCGGAAGAAGGCGCTCGCCGAGGTCGACTACTGCGTCTTCTGCCACGACCGGGACAAGGACTCCTGCTCCAAGGGATACCTCGACAAGAAGGGGACGCGCGTCAAGAACCCCGTCGGCATCGTCCTCGACGGCTGTCCCCTCCGCGAGAAAATCTCCGAGGCCCACTGGCTGAAGAAACAGGGCGATTCGATCGCCGCCCTCGCGATGATCGCGATCGACAACCCGATGGTCCCCGGCACGGGCCACCGGATCTGCAACGACTGCATGAAGGCCTGCATCTACCAGAAGCAGGAGCCGGTGAACATCCCCCAGGCCGAGACGCGCATCCTCACGGACGTCCTCGACCTTCCGTGGGGCCTCGAGATCTACGGGTTCCTGACGCGCTGGAACCCGCTCAACGTGAAGCGCCCCTACGCCCTTCCCTACAACGGGAAGAACGTCCTCGTCGTCGGGATGGGGCCCGCCGGGTACACGCTCTCCCAGTTCCTTCTGAACGAGGGGTACGGCGTCGTGGGCGTGGACGGACTCAAGATCGAGCCGCTCCCCGCCGACCTCGTCGGCAACGACAAGACCCCGCCCCGCCCCGTCCGGAACTGGCGGGAGGAGATCGAACGGGAGCTGGACGAGCGGATCCTGGCCGGGTTCGGCGGCGTCGCCGAGTACGGGATCACCGTCCGGTGGGACAAGAACTTCCTTTCCGTCATCCACATCACGCTCATGAGGCGGCGCACGCTCCGCGTCTTCGGCGGGACGCGCTTCGGCGGGACGCTCACGGCGGACGACGCCTGGAAGCTCGGGTTCGACCACGTCGCCATCGCGGCGGGGGCCGGCCGTCCGACGGTCGTCGAGATCAAGAACAACCTGATCCGCGGCATCCGGAAGGCGTCGGACTTCCTCATGGCCCTCCAGCTCACGGGCGCGGCCAAGCGCGAATCGATGGCCAACCTCCAGGTGCGCCTGCCGGCCCTCGTCATCGGCGGCGGGCTCACGGCGATCGACATGGCGACGGAGCTGATCGCGTACTATCCCCATCAGGTCGAGAAGATCCTCGACCGACACGACGCCCTCGTCGCCGATTTGGGAGAGGAAGCCGTCCTCAAGATGTTCGACGCGGAGGAGAAGGAGATCCTCCTGAACGAGTTCCTTCCGCACGGACGGGAGGTGCGCGCGGAGCGCGCCCGCGCCGCGGCCGAAGGCGCCGCGCCCGACTTCATCCCCCTCGTCCGGAAGTTTGGCGGCGTCAGGATCCTCTACCGGCGGGCGATGACCGAGGCGCCTGCCTACCGCCTGAACCACGAGGAGATCATCAAGAGCTTCGAGGAGGGCGTCGTCTTCATCGAACACATGAACCCCGTGGAGGCGTTCGCCGACCAGTACGGGGCCCTCAAGGAGATGACGTTCGAGCGGCAGAAGAACGTGGACGGCAAGCTCAGGGGGACCGGCGAGATCCTCGCCTTCCCCGCCCGGGCCTGTTTCGTCGCCGCCGGAACCACGCCGAACATCATTTACGAGAAGGAGTTCCCCGGAACGTTCGCGATGGACCGGAAAAAGAAGTTTTTCCAGCGGCATCGCCTCGTGGACGATGGGGGATCGCGCCGCGTGGAGCCGATGGCCGACGACGCGCCGGAGCCGTCCGTCTTCACGTCGTATTCGAAGGACGGGAAGTTCATCACCTACTACGGCGACAACCACCCGGTGTACGCGGGGAACGTCGTCCGCGCGATGGCGTCCGCCCGCGACGGGTTCGGCGACATCGTCCGCCTCTTCGAGAAGGAGACCGCCGGTCTCGATCCCAAGAGCCAGCCTTCCCGCGACGCGGCGCTTGCGGGCCTGTTCGACGCGCTCGAAGCCGGCCTCCGGCCGCGCGTCGTGAAGGTGGAACGCCTGACGCCGCAGATCGTGGAGGTGACCGTCAAGGCCCCGTTCCAGGCGAAGCGGTTCCAGTCGGGCCAGTTCTTCCGTCTCCAGAACTACGAGCGGAACGCCCACCGGCTGGAGGGCACGACCCTCGCGATGGAAGGCCTCGCCCTCACGGGCGCCTGGGTCGATCGCGAAAAGGGGCTCCTCTCGATGATCGCCCTGGAAATCGGCGTCTCCTCGCGCCTCGTGGCCTCACTCCGGCCCGGCGATCCCGTCATCGTCATGGGGCCGACGGGCGCGCCGACCGAGATCCCCGAGAAGCCCGAGACGGTCCTTCTTCTCGGCGGAGGGCTGGGCAACGCCGTGCTCTTCTCCATCGGCCAGGCCATGCGCCAGGCCGGAAGCCGCGTCCTCTACTTCGCCGGGTACAAGAAGCCGGACGACGTCTACAAGGTAAAGGAGATCGAGGCCGCCGCCGACGTGATCGTCTGGAGCGTGGACGTGGGAGAGTCGATCAAGCCGACCCGCCCGCAGGACAAGACGTTCGTCGGGAACATCGTCCAGTCGATGCTGGCCTACGAAGAAGGAAAGCTGGGGGAGAAGAAGGTCTCCCTCAAGGAGGTGGACCGGATCATCGCCATCGGAAGCGACCGCATGATGGCCGCCGTCAAGGACGCGCGCCGGGGTGTATTGGCTCCGCACCTCAAGCCCGCGCACGAGGCGATCGCGAGCATCAACTCGACGATGCAGTGCATGATGAAGGAGGTCTGCGCCCAGTGCCTCTGCCGGCACGTCGATCCGCGGACGGGGGCGCAGGCGGACCCGGTCTTCTCGTGCTTCAACCAGGACCAGAAAATGGACGAGGTGGACTGGCCGAACCTGAACGCGAGGCTCAGGGCGAACTCCGTCCAGGAGAAGATCGCGAACCTCTGGTTCAACCACTTGCTCAAGAAGAAGCCGGAGATCCTGGGAGCGTAGTACAAAGAACCGGTGAATCGGTGAATGGGTGAATGGGGGCCAACGGCTCGGTCTTGAAAACCGGCCTGCCATTCCTCCGTTTCCCCGTTTCCCCGTTTCCCCGTTTCCGCTCTTCCCCGTTTCCCCGTTTCCGCTCTTCCCCGCTTCCCCGTTTCCCCGGCCTCACACCCCGATCCTCGGACATTGATCGGCGAGGACGCACTCCCCGCACGCGGGCTTGCGGGCCTTGCAGACGTAGCGCCCGTGCAGGACCAGGGCGTGGGAGATCTCCGTCCAGCGATCCCGGGGAATGAGACGCATCAGGTCCTGCTCGATCCTGTCCGCGTTCGTCTCCCGCGTGAGACCGAGCCGGGCGGCGACGCGCGTCACGTGCGTGTCGACCACCACTCCCGGCGTGCCGAAGGCGTGGCCCAGGATCACGTTCGCCGTCTTCCGCCCCACCCCGGGAAGCGACGTCAGATCGTCCATCCGCCGGGGCACCTTCCCGCCGAAGTCCTCTTCCAGCGCCCGGCAGCAGTTCGCGATCGCCCTGGCCTTGTTCCGATAGAACCCCGTCGGCCGGATCTCTTCTTCCAGCTTCTCGACCGGAACTCTCGTGTAGTCGCGCGGCGTCTTGTGTTTCTTGAAGAGCGCCGCCGTCACGCGGTTCACCCGCTCGTCCGTGCACTGGGCCGCGAGGATCGTGGCGACCAGAAGATCGAGCGGCGTCTTGAAATCCAGCTCGATCCGGCGCCCCTTGTAGGCCCCGTCCAATAAGCGGATCATCTCGCCGGGCCGGATCTCGCCGGGCCGGATCGCGCCGGGCCGGATCGCGCCGGGATCGACCGCCCGCTTCCCGTTGCCGGACCGCTTCTTTTCCATCTGTATCCCTCCCTGGCTCCCGGCGCCCGGTGCCCGGTGGACGACGATTGTTGACCTAGAGCAAGACAGTATGCTATCAAGCAAATCAGGTCAACCGGAGAGCGGCCCGTCCCTCGCCGGATTCCGCTGCGCAACGTCCGCGTTCCAGCCTAGGGATGGGTCGAACAGCGGCTCATCCCGAGGTTGAAGATGTCAGCCCCGACCCCCACCAACCAACGGCGGTGCGATTCCGGCGCGATCCGGTTCCAGCGCCTCGCTATCGCGGCTTCCGCTTTCGCCGCCCTCCTCTTCCAGCGGATCGAACCGATCGGCCTGATCCTGCTCAACAGCGTCATGGGGCTTCTCTTCTCCGCCCGAGGCGCCCCGTTCATCCTCGCTCACGGGGTGCTGTCGAAGCTGGCCGGCCGCTCCATCCTTCATCCAGGCGTGGAACGGCGGAGCGCCTACGTCCTCTTCGCCCAGACGCCCGCCCTCGACCGCTTCATCTACGCCCTGTTCTCCGGCGTGACGGCAACCCTGGTCCTCGTTGCCCCCCATGTCCCCACGCTCGTATGGACCTTCAGCGGTTTCATGACGCTGATGATGGCCCTGTCCGGGACCGTGGGCTTCTGCATGGGGGCGGTCTTTTTCGCCGCTTTCCTGGGAATCGTGCGCAAGCTCGGCTTTCAGGCGGCCAAGTGGACGTGATGAGCGGACGCGCCCCCAACCCGAACTGCCTGGTCACGCGGACGCTCGGCGTCGAGCCCTACGAACGGTGCGCCGAGTGCCGGCTTTCGACCTGGCAATGCCTTGGCATGCAGTACAACGTCGCGGTGCTTTTCATCTTCGGAGGCGCTCTCGTCCTCTTCCTCACGCAGACGCCGTGGCTCCATCAGGCCGCGCTCACCGCCATCCTCCTCGCGCTCGTCGTTTTCGGCGTCACCGTGAACCGCCAGACGGACCGAATGATACAGGCGGCGCGGCGGCTCCGCGAGGAGATCGCCCGGCAGAAAAACCTCGAGGCGCACCTGATCCAGACCGAAAAGCTCTCGGCCATCGGCCGTCTCTCGGCCGGCGTGGCGCACGAGCTCAACAACGCCCTCACGCCGATCGTCGCCTATTCGGAAATCCTCATGGAACAGACGGAAGGAAAAGCACGGGAGTCCGTCGGAAGGATCCGCCAGGCGGCCGGCCGCGCGCGCCAGATCGTCGATTCCCTCCTTCGGTTCGGGCGCCCCACGCCGCCCATCCGCGCCTCCGTCGACACCGCCAAGCTCATCGAGGAGACCCTGGCGATGGTGCGTTATTCCTTCACGACCCGGGGGATCGAGGTCACAGCCGATCTGGCCCCGGATCTGCCGCCCGTTTTTGCCGACGCCACGCAGATCGAGCAGGTCCTGCTCAATCTCCTGAACAACGCCCGGGACGCGATGGATAAGACGCCTTCGCCCCGCCTGACCGTCCGCGCCGCGCCCAAGGGGGCGTGCGTCCGGCTCGATCTGGCGAACAACGGACCACCCATCCCGCCCGAAATCCTGCCCCGGATCTTCGATCCGTTCTTCACGACGAAAGAAGTCGGCCGGGGAACGGGCCTGGGGCTGGCCTTGAGCTACGGAATCATCCGCGACCACGGGGGGACGATCGGAGCCGCGAGCCGGCCGGGAGAGACGGTCTTCTCAATCGAGCTTCCGGCCGCCGCCGGAGGTCCGCGCTCCGAATCGGCGCCCGTGGCGGAATCCGCGCCCCAGGTCCCCCGGAACGCGCGGATCCTGGCCGTCGACGACGAGGCGGTCATTCTCGAGATCATTCGAGACACCTTCGCCGCGAACGGAAACGAGGTCCGGACGGCCGCCTCGGGCCGGGAAGCGATCGACATTCTGGGAACGGAAGACTTCGACCTGGTCCTGACGGACATCAAGATGCCGGACATGAGCGGCATCGAGCTCTACGATTGGATCCGGGAGAGCCGGCCCTACCTGGCCCGGAGGGTCCTCTTCGTCACGGGCGACGTCGTCGACGTCACGACGCAGGACCTTCTCGGCGTGAGCGGACGTCCTTATATCGCCAAGCCCTTCCGGATCGCGGAGCTCATCCAGAAGGCGCAGGAGATCGTTTCGGCGGAGTCTACTTTACGAGCGTGAGCCAGTTCGAGTGCTTCGGGTCCCGTCCGAGGGCCGCGTCGAAGAAGGCGTTCTGGAGCTTCTGCGTGAGAGGGCCGGGCCGGCCGGGACCGATCACGCGTCCGTCCAGCTCCCGGATCGGCGTGACCTCCGCGGCCGTTCCCGTGAAGAACGCCTCGTCGGCGATGTAGACCTCGTCGCGCGTGAACCGCTCCTCAACGACCCGGATCTTCCGATCGCCCGCCAGCGCCATCACGCTCGCCCGCGTGATTCCTTCCAGGTTCGACGTGAGCGGCGTCGTCTTGAGGACGCCGTGCCGGACGATGAAGATGTTCTCCCCGCTCCCCTCGGCCACGTATCCGTCGGGATCGAGGAGGAGCGCCTCGTCGTACCCCGTCATGACCGCCTCCCGCTTCGCGAGCTGGGAGTTGATGTAATATCCCGTCGCCTTGGCTCGCGGCGGGCTCGCGTTCACGTGGTGGCGGGTGAACGAGGAGACGCGGACGCGGATCCCCTTCTTCAGGCCCTCGTCCCCAAGGTAGCTCCCCCAGGGCCAGCACGCCACGGCCGTGACGGTCGGGTTGTTCTTCGTGTAGATTCCCATCTCGCCGTATCCGACGAACGCGATCGGCCGGATATAGCACGCCTTGAGGCGGTTCGCCTTGATCGTGCCGAGGACAGCCTGCCGGATCTCGTTCGGGGAGTACGGCATCGGAAGCTGGAGGATGTGGGCCGAGTCGAACAGGCGGCGGATGTGCTCGTCCAGCCGGAAGACGGCCGGTCCCTTCTTCGTCTCGTAGCACCGGATCCCCTCGAAGACGCCGAGACCGTAATGGAGAGCGTGGGTGAGGACGTGAATTTTCGCGTCCTCCCACTTGACGAGTTTCCCGTCGAGCCAGATCTTTTCGGTCGTCTGCAAGGCGTGCCTCCTGCCTCTTTCTGTCCTTGTGCTTCCCCGGAGATGTTCCGTTTCGACGAGAAAGTCCTGGAATCTTAGAGACAGAAAGACGCTCTGTCAATCCCTTGCTCCCTTGCCCCTTGCTCCCCGTTTCCCCGTTTCCCCG
>JACPZO010000090.1 GCA_016195465.1 Nitrospirota bacterium | reverse complement strand
TCCGCCCAGCCCGCCTTGATCTGTTCGTCCGTCGACTGGAGCGTGTTGTAACCGCACCCGCCAAGCGTAAAGGCAAGCACCAGACTCACTGAAAAAAGCGCTCGTCGCATACTTCCCTCCCTCCAATGAATTCGATGATCAAAAACAACGGCAATTCCATCCGGCCGAATGAGAAACCGTAGCGCCGGCCATTCTCCGATTCCCCCATTCACCCATTCACCCATTCACCGATTCACCGGCCCCTCAGGGATACAACCCCCTCAGCCGGTGGGCTTCTGCGATAGCCTTGATGCCCGTCGTGAGCGCCGCCATCCGCATGTCCATCTTCGTCCGGAGGTGCGTTTCGTAGACCCGCTCGAACGCCGACGAGAGGATGTCCGCCAGGCGCTCGCGTATCTCGGGGAGCTTCCAGAAGTACATCTGGTGCGACTGGACCCATTCGAAGTACGAGACCGTCACGCCCCCGGAGTTGGCAAGAATGTCGGGGAGGATCAGGACTCCCTTGTCCTCCAGAATCTTGTCGGCCTCGAGCGTCGTCGGTCCGTTCGCCCCCTCCGCGAGGATGCGGCAACTGACCTTGGGGGCATTCTTCTCCGTGATCGCCTCGGAGAGCGCGGCCGGGACGAGGACCGTGCACGGAAGGGTCAACAGATCCTCGTTCGAGACCGGCTCCGCGTTCGGAAACCCCTCGACCCGCCCCGTCTTCTCCTTGTGGGCGAGGACCTCCGGGATCGGGAGGCCCTGCTCGTTCCGAATCCCGCCATGAGAATCGGAAACCGCGATCACCTTGACATCGTTCTCGTGGAAGATACGGCCGGCGTGGCCGCCCACGTTCCCGAACCCCTGAACGGCCGCCGTGCTCCCCTTCGGCTCGATGCCCAGCCGCTTCATCGCCTCCATCACGCAGACGAAGACGCCGCGGCCCGTCGCCTCGTCCCGGCCGAGCGAGCCGCCGATCCCCACCGGCTTCCCCGTCACGACGCCGTGGACGGCGTACCCCCGCTGCATGGAGTACGTGTCCATCATCCAGGCCATCGTCTGGGCGTTCGTGCCGACGTCGGGCGCGGGAATGTCCTGGTCCGGGCCGATGATCGGGTAGATCTCGGCCGTGTACCGGCGCGTCATCCGCTGGAGCTCCTGGCGGGACATCGCCTTCGGATCGCACCGGACGCCGCCTTTCGCGCCTCCGTACGGAAGGCCCACCAAGGCGCACTTCCAGGTCATCCACATGGCGAGCGCCGCGACCTCTCCGAGCGTCACGTCCGGATGGTAGCGGATGCCCCCTTTCGTGGGCCCGAGGGAATTGTCGTGCTGAACCCGGTACCCCTCGAAGACGCGCACCGTCCCGTCGTCCATCCGGATCGGCATGTGAACGATGAGCGAGCGGGAAGGTTTCTTGAGGCGCGCGCGGACGTTCGGGTCGAGGTCCATCCGGGCCGCGGCCTGATCGAACTGCGCCATCGCCATCCGATAGGTCGTCGTGTCGAACTCGGGCGAGATGCCGGTCATGGTGTCTCCTGGCCGTAGACTCTATGAATCTCCATCCTCGGTGTCAATCTTGCCGTGAATCCAGGCCATCAAAGCGATCCGCCCTCCTTGAGGTATTTCCGAAACCGTTCCATGAGCTCGGCGTCCAGGACTTGCCGGTCGCCGCGCTCGGCCATGTAGGCGCGGATGTCGGCGAGGCGCTTCTGCGCGCCCGGGTCCTTGAGTTTCGGGATCGTCTCCATCGCCTTGTCGAACGCGTCGAACGTAAGCTCCTCGAAGCCGAGCTTCCGGATGCGCCGGACAGCCTTCATCATCGCCTCGTTCCGGAACTTCGTCAGAAGCGGCCCCGTGATCGCCCGGGCGCCCATCCCCCGCGCTCTCTTCTCCGCGGCCTTCCGGATCCCCTCGCGGACGAGCTCCGGCGCGTTCTGGAGCCGCGCCCAGGCCTCCTCCGACCACTCGACGCCCCTTTCGCGTCCCTGCGAGTTGATCTCCGACCAGATCTTCCCCAGCGCCTCCTCCGTGATCTCCGCGATCCCAAGCCTCGCCGCCTCCTGCTCGACGTCCCGCATGATCGCTCCGCGCGCGAACGGCAGGGCCGGTTCCGGCGTCCGGACGAGCCGGATCTCGAGGAGTTCCCTCGCGCCCTCCGTCCACGGAAGAGCCGCCCTCTCGATAACCGCGGCCGCGCCCATCTCCTCGATCCGGTCGAACAAGGCGGCCGTGACGATCGGCTCGCCCGCTTCGGCGGCCGCTTCTTCGACGATTTTCGTCACGATCTCCCGCATGGCGGGAGGAATCTCAAGGGTCCGACTGCGCGCCTCCTGAGTCCAGGTGACTGACGGTCGATCGGTGAATCGGCGAATGGGTGAATGAGAAGAAGAACGAATCTCTCGTCCGGCCTGAGCCTTCGACCCGGCATCGGCCCGCGATGTCTCGGCATCGGCCCGTGGCTCGCTGCCCTGCACGGTTTCGTTCTTGATCCGGGAAAGGAATTCCCCGGTGATCTCGGCGACCCCCGCCTCCCGAGCCCTCTTCTCCGCGATCTTCCGAACGACAGGCCGGAGGAACGCCGGGGCCCTTTCCAGGCGAGCCTCCGCATCGGGCGTCCAGCGGACCGCGGGCGCGTTTTCGGCGGGAGAGACGGACATTCAGGCCCCGTGTTCCGGAGGGAGACTGGACCAGGCCAGGAGCTTCTCGTTCGCCGCCCGGAGCCGTGCGCAGAAAATCACGGCCAAGGCACGGTGGACGCGCAGGGCCAGATCCGGGTCCGCGTCGAGCACGCGCCGGAGGTCGGGCTCCGGAATCTCCAGGACCTCCGTCTCTTCGGATGCCGTGACCGTCGCGGAGCGGGGCTTATGGTCCAGGATCGCCATCTCGCCGAAGAGATCGCACGGGACGAGCTTCGCCAGGACCTGCGCCTCGTCGTCCCGCCGGCTCATCGCGACGGAAACGGAGCCGGACTTGAGAATGTAAACGGACGTTCCCGGTTCCCCTTCGCGAATGACCGTCTCTCCCGGCTTCAGGCGTCTGAGCCGGGCGACCTTCGAAACGGCCTTGAGCTGGGCGTCCGTCGCCCCCGCGAACAGCGGAACGACCCGCAGGATCCGCGCCGTCTCCATCGCCGGCCCGGGTTAGTCCAGCATGCGGAGGATGTCGTCGGCCCACCTGTCGTCGGCCGGCCCGGACGGCGCGGAGACGGGGTCTCCCAGGAAGCCGCTCTCGATCTCGTACGCCGTCTCTCCCACGACGAGCGAGCCCATGTACAGGCTCCCCCCGACTTCGCGCACCTGTTCTTCCGACAGAACCTTGCCGGCAAGCCGGTACGGATCGTCTCCGCCGCCGGCCACCCGCCGGACCCGATGGGCGGAGTTAAGGACGTAGACCGGGTACCTGCCGTCGGTAAGGACCAGGCGATCCCCATCCATCCGCCCCTTTCCTTGGTCCAGGATCCGGTCCAGGGCCTGTTGCGGAAAGAAAACCTTGGCGGCCGGATCGCTCATGCACCGCCCCCCTCGGCGGGTTGTTCCGCCTGGCCGGCCTGGCCGGCCAAGCCGGGAAGAACGCCCGATCCCGGAGCGGGAGCGAGCCGCCGGTAGTAGTGGACCAGCGAGGCGATCATCGCGATGGAGAGGAATATCTGCGCGATCATGAAGACAAACTGGATCGGGATTTGGATGAAGAAGCCGATGACCGGGATGATCGAGAAGGGAAACGTGACGATGGACATGGCCATCGACGCCGCGACGAGACCGACGATCAGAAGGAGATAGAAGCCGATCGACCTCAGGAAGTTTCCGTTCACGAACTTGATCCCGTCCCTGAAGGCCCCGAAACCCCCGGTCCGCTCGACGACGAGGATCACCTGGCCGTAGACCCAGTAGGCCCCCGCGAGAAGCGCCGCCGCCAGAAAGAGGAGAACGCTCGATCCCACGCCCATCACCCCCACGACGATGGCGCCCCCCACGTTCCCCTTCTGGGCCATGCCGGCCGCCCACCAGAACGCGGCGAAGCCCAACCCTCCGACAAGGAGGACGATCCCGAGGACGACCGGGAACCACAAGCTGGCCAGGACCGTGAGCGGCCACCAGAACTTCTTACCGCCTTCCCAAAAGACCGACATCTCGAAAGACACCAGGTCTTGCGCGCTCCGGGCCAGGCAGTGAATCGTCCCCGCCTGGACGAAGAAAAACGCGATGCTGGCCGCGACCGTCCAGACGAGAAGGGCGGCGATCAAGGTCCCCGCGGCCCACTGGTGTCCGCTCAGCCAACCGAGGAGAAGAGAGGGGTCGCCGTTCCCAAACTCCGCAAACGCGCCGGAGGCCGCCATGACCCAGACGGGCGGAACAAACAAGACCACGAAGAGAACGCAAACGATCACCCACGCCGCGATCTGCGCGGGGACCAGCAGAAGGTTCCGCCACGCCGTCCTGAAACCCTCTTGAATCGTCTCGATCATCGCTCGGATTGAAACGCCGCGCGGGAAAGCCGGACGAATTCGTTCTCGTTCCTCAGCCGCTCCAGGCGAGGGCGATAGATCAGATCGAACGCGTTTCCGCCCTCCGGGAACATGTCGAGAACGCGCCCGCGGGTCGTTTCGATCATTTCATCGGCCTCCTTCTCGGTCAGGCGAAGCGTCTTGAGCTTCAACATCGCGAACGAGACGATGATTTGCGCCGCCCGGACGCGGCGGTTCTCGTCCAGCAGGGCCTCGCCATCCGCAATCGGAGAGGGCTCATCGCTCATCTTTGTCTCGATCGCCGTAGAGGAGAATAACGCCCGCCTTTGGGCGGGGGCGGAACATCCCCCCCGCGCCACCGCCTAAAATATACCAGATGGCCGGGACATCCGCACTCATTCCCTCTAGGCTCTACGGGCCCTCCGGCCCCCGGGACTGGTCTCAGCCCGCCCATCGAACGCGCGATTTCCGCGGCCCACGCGCAAACGATTCCCGCGCGGATCGAACTCCGCGGGAAGACGTAGGCGCGGACTTCGTCCCCCTGACGGGCGACTTGATCCCACAAGGACCGGCCGGCGCCGGGCGCCATGCGCTTTGGAATCTCCGCAAGGAGGTTGGCAGACCGGCCAATCAGAACATGGTACCCGGCCGCGAGACGAACCGAGTCTATCCCCCGCCGAATCCTGAGCGGCCGGGAGAGACGAACCCGGATGGCGAAGTATCCACCACCCAACCGGTCGCCGGCTTTCTCAATCTTTCTCAACACGTCCGAAGCCAACGTCCGATCGGGATCCCCGGTTTTCACATGGTGTGGATTTCGGTCTCTGTGAACAAGGAGGAGTGCAATCGGACTCCCAGGCTCTCCCCGGCCCCACCACAAACTTGTCCACCGGAAATCCACACGGGAAGGAGGATCAGGGAAGCCGGCCGGCGTCGGGTTTCCCGACGATGACCAGGACGTAGTTCTTGGGATTCAGGTGCTTCCGCGCCATCTTGAGGACCTCCTCCCGGGAGACCGAGTCGATCCGCCTGGGGTAGCTCTCGAAGTAGTCCAGTCCGAGGCCGTAGAACTCCACCGAAGAAAGGACCCCGGCGATCTTCCGGTTGGTGTCCAGCCGGAGAGGAAAGCTCCCGATCAGGTACGACTTGGCGTCGGCCAGCTCGGCCTCGGACACCACCGTCTTGCGAATCCGGTTGATCTCTTCCAGGACCATTTCGACGGCGTCGGGCGCCGTCTCGTTCTTCGTCTGGACGGAAACCGAGAAGGCACCCGGCTCCAGACCCGCGTCGAAACCGCTCCGGATATCGTAGGCGAGGCCCTTCTCGTCCCGCACCCGCGTCATCATGCGGGAGGAGAACCCGCCGCCGCCCAGGATATGGTTCATCACGTAGGCGGCGTAGTAGTCGGGGCTGCTCCGGCGGATTCCGGGGTGGCCCAGCCGGATCGTCGCCTGCTTGAGGTCCTTGGAAACGACCTTCGCGACGCGCGCCGTTTTCGGGACCGGCCGGATGGCGGGGGTCTCGACGTTCCGGAACGCCCAGCGGCCGAAGCGGGCGTTCACGATCTCGATCGCCTCCTCCTCGGTGATGTCCCCGACGACGGCCATCACGATGTTGTTGGGCCTGTAATACCGCTTGAAGAAAGCGGCCAGGTCCTCGCGGCCGATCTTCTGGAGGCTCTCCTCCGTCCCTTCGACGGGATGGGCATAGGGATGGTTCTTGAAGACGAGGCTGGCGAACAGCTTGTCGGCGATCCGGCCCGGATCGTCCAAGTCGCTCTTGATCTGCGCCAGGACCTGCGCCTTCTCGCGCGCGATCTCGCCCTCGGCAAACGAGGGGTTCATCAAGACGTCGGCCAGGATTTCGAACCCGAGTTGGACGTCCTTCTTGAGCACGGTGAGAGAGACGGAAGCGAAATCGTCCGAGGCGGAAGACCGCAGCGAAGCGCCGACCGAGTCCAGCGTCTCGGCCAAGTCAATGGCGCTCCGCGAGGCCGTTCCCTGCGTGAGCAGCGAGGCCGTCAAGCTCGCCGTTCCCGGGCGATCTTCCGGGTCGTAGAGGCTCCCGCCCAGGATCTTGGCGTCCACGACGACGAACGGAAGCGACGGCCTCTCCAGAAGGAGGACCGTCATTCCGTTCTCGAAGACGAGCTTCTTGATCGCGAGATCCAGCGCCTCCGCTCGGGCCGGCGGGACGGCGCCGATCAGGATCAGAACGACAAGAAACCGGAGGAGCCTCGGGCCGAGCCTACTCACCGGACCTGCCCTCCCCCGGCTCCGCTCCCTGGGTCTTGGGGGAAACGGGAACGAGAATCCCGACGGTCCGACGGTCCTCCGAGAAATAGTCCTTTGCCGCGCGCTGCACGTCCGCCGCCGCGACTTTCCGGATGTTCGCGATGTAGTTCTCGATGTACCGGACGCCGACGCCGACAAGCTCCGCCTGGCCGATCTGCCGGGCCTGGTTGAAGATCGAATCCTGCCCCAGGATGAAGGCCGCCTCGATCTGGTTCTTCGCCTTCTCCAGCTCCTTCTCCGGGACAGGCTGGGCCGCGAGAAGTTCGATCTCGCGGTAGAGCGCCTTCTCGACGTCTTCCGTCCGGACGCCCGGCTTCACCCCGGCGTACAGGTAGAAAAGGGCGGGGTCCTGCGAGGTCATCTGATCGTACGACGCCGCGGCGTAGGCCGCGATCTGTTTCTCGTACACGAGGCTCCTGTAGAGGCGCGACGACTTGCCGGCCGCCAGGACCTGGGCGAGGAGATCGAGAGCGTATTCGTCCGGATGCCCGACGCGCGGCACCGGGTAGCCGGCGAAGACGAAGGGAAGCTGGGCCTCCTTCTTCACCTTCACCCGCCGCTCGCCGAGGGGCGGCGGCTCCTGGACGGCCGTCTCGGACGGAAGGTCCCCCTTGGGGATCTTCCCGAAGGCGGCCTTGACCTTGGCGATTGCCTCGGCCGGGTCCGTCGGTCCGGCCACGATGACGATGGCGTTGTTGGGGACGTACCAGCGCTTGTAGTGCCGGACGAGGTCCTCCCTCGACAGGACCGCCAGGTCCTCCATCCACCCGATGGTCGGATGGCGGTACGGGTGGACCTTGTAGGCGGCGGCGAACATTTCCTCGACGACGATGGACGTCGGGTCGTCCTCGATCCTCATCCGCCGCTCCTCCATCACGACTTTTCGTTCCAGCTCGAACTCCGCCGGGTCGAGGAGAAGGTTCGTCATCCGGTCGGCTTCGAGAGAGAGCGCGAGTTCCAGGCGGTCGGGAGCGAACTTCTGGAAGTAGACGGTGGCGTCGCGGTTCGTGAAGGCGTTTTCCGTCCCCCCGTGGCGCGCCACGGTCCTCGAATACTCTCCCTTGCCCACCTTGGCCGTTCCCTTGAACATCATATGCTCCAGGAGGTGCGACAGGCCCGTCTTGCCCGGCGTCTCGTGGCGCGATCCGACCTTGTACCACACCTGGAGCGTGGAGACGGGCGACTTGTCGTCTTGGACGGCGACGACCTTGAGGCCGTTGTCCAGGAGATCCTGGACGACCTTGGGCCCCGCTCCGGCCGGGACCGGAGTCAGGACGAGCGCGAGAGAGAGCCAAGCGGCCCCCGCGCGCGATGTCCGCCGCGCCCGGCGCCTCACGCCGCCCCCGCCTTGGCGACTTCGATCCGGGGGAAGAGCGAAATCCCCTTCACGACCCGTTTCCCCGCAAGGGCCGCGTCCCAGGCCCCGCCGGCCTCTTCGAAACGCGACGCCGGTGACGCCCCGAGGCGCGCCAGGATCTCTCCGCACGCCGCCGGCATCACGGGCGTGAGGAAGACGGCGACCCGCCGGAGCTGGTCGGCCGCAACGAACATGACGGTGGAAAGAAGCGGCCTCTTCCCCTCGTCCTTGGCCAGATTCCAAGGGGCGGACTTGTCGATGAACTCGTTGATCCCGTAGACGGCCGTCCAGATCCTTTCCAGCAGCTCCTTGAAATCGAGGTCCGCGTACCGCGCGGGAATCTCGTCCGGAAACGCTTCCCGGACGGTCCGCAGACCGCCCGCCCCCGCCGGGCAGGCCGATTCGACGCGGGCCCAGTCGCCGAAGGAGTCGGGGGAGGGGGCCGGGATCGTCCCGCCGAAGTACTTCTCGATCATCGAGACAAGGCGCGACAGGAGGTTCCCCAGGGCGTTCGCCAGATCGCCGTTGTACCGCGCCACGAACCGTTCGAAGGAGAAATCTCCGTCCGCCCCGAACGTCATCTGAGAGAGGAGATAGTACCGGAACGGGTCGGCGCCGTAGGCCTCGACGACGCCGTTCGGATCGACGACGTTGCCGCGCGACTTCGACATCTTCTCCCCCTCCACCGTCCACCAGCCGTGGGCGAAGATCGTCCGGGGAAGCTGGAGCCCCAGGGCCATGAGCATCGTCGACCAGTAGACGGCGTGGGTCGTGAGAATGTCCTTCCCGATCAGGTGGACGTCCGCCGGCCAGAACCTCTCGAAGAGGGAGCCGGGCGCGCCGTATCCCGGCGCGGAAATGTAGTTCACGAGCGCGTCGAACCAGACGTACGTGACGAACGAAGGATCGAAGGGAAGCTCGATCCCCCAGGCCAGGCGGCTCTTGGGACGGGAGATGCAGAGGTCCCCCAGCTCCCGCGTGAGGAAGCCCAGGACCTCGTTCCGCCGCGGCTCGGGACGGATGAAGCCGGGGTTCGCGCGGATGTGCGCGACGAGGCGGTCCCTGTACTTTCCCATCTTGAAGAAGTAGTTCGACTCCGTCACGCGCTCCACGGGCCGGCCGCAGTCGGGGCAATTTCCCTGCGCGATCTCCTTCTCCGTCCAGAACCGCTCGCACGGCACGCAGTACCACCCCTCGTACGTGTCCCGGTAAATCTCCCCCTTGTCATGGAGAACCTGGAGGACGTTCCGCACCACGGCCTTGTGCCGATCCTCCGTCGTCCGGATGAAATCGTCGTTCGAGATGTCGAGACGCTTCCAGAGCTTTTGGAAACGGACGACCAGATCGTCGCAGTGGGCCTGGGGGGCGACGCCCCGCCTCCCGGCCGCCTCCTGGACCTTCTGGCCGTGCTCGTCGGTGCCGGTGAGGAAGAAGACGTCGCGGCCCATCATCCGGTGCGCGCGGGCCAGGACATCCGCCGCAACGGTCGTGTAGGCGTGGCCGATGTGCGGAACGTCGTTGACGTAGTAGATGGGCGTGGTCGCGTAGAATGTCTGCCGGTGCATTCCAACTCCGGGGACGGGGAAGGTCCGCGCCGCGGATTCGCGGACGCGGGAATCAGGATCGGCGCGGAATTATGGCAAGTTCCAAGATTCCGAGTCAAGCGCCTCGCCCAGCGTTTTCTTCTTCTCTTTCTTCATCGGAGGACGCGCCGGCTGCCCTTTCCGGTTCCGGGCCGCCCGCTCCTCGGCCCGGGACGACTCCGCGGGGGCCGCGTTCCGGGCGGACGACGCCTCGGATGCCGCCGCGCACGGCTTCTCCCGCTTCTCGCTTCCATCCCCTTCGAGCTGGTAGTTGAGACAGCACATGAGCTTGCCGCAGACCCCCGAGATCTTCGCGGGATTGAGCGAGGCGTCGAGCTTCTTGGCCGCCTTGATGGAAACGGGCGCGAACTCCCGGAGGAACGAGGCGCAGCAGAGATTCTGTCCGCACGGCCCGACCCCGCCCAGCAGTTTCGCCTGGTCCCGGACGCCCACCTGACGCATCTCGATCCGCTGGCGCAGACGCTTGGCCAGATCCCGGACCAGCGCCCGGAAGTCGACCCGCCCTTCCGAGGAAAAGTAGAACGTCGTCTGTCTCCCATCGAGCGACATCTCGGCCTTGAGGAGCTTCATCGGGAGGTCCTGATCGAGGACGAGCGAGCGGCAGAGACCGAGCGCTTTCTGCTCGAGCGGCTGGTTCCGCTCGGCCGCCTTCTTGTCCGGGGGGCCCGCCACGCGGAGGACCTTCCGGGTCGGGCACTGCCCCCCCTCCCCGTTGTGGGCCCCCAGGCAGACGACCCTCGCCAGCGTCTCTCCCCGGTCGGCCGCGACCACGACGCGGTCTCCCGGCTTGAGGCTCAAGTCTCCCGCGTCGCATTCGTAAATCTTCCCGGCATTGTGAAACGTGACCCGTGCAATCACGGCCGCGCCGCCTCTCTCTGGACGGCCATGACCGCGGCGGCCGATTGCAGAAAAACATCCATGACGAGGCGCGGGTTGCCCCTCCACCTGAGAGCCGTCCGCGCGCGTCCGATCTCCTCCGCCAGGCCGAAAAGCGCCGAGGTCGAAATCCTTTCCGCGATCCGCCCGAGATCTTCCGCCCGGTCGACGTTCACGAGCCGGTCGGTCCTTCCGATGGACGCCATCAACAGGTCCCGCACGACAAGGTCCGCCCACTCGATGAGCGCCTCGGCTTCTCCCTCGCCCTTCGCGAGACTTTCCGCAAGGGCCGTCCGCTCCTCCATCGGCTCCGCCGCCGCCCGCGCCAGAATGTCGATAGCCGAATCGCGGCGCGCCGCCGCCTCGCCGGGCTCCCCGGCCAGCGCCTTCCCCAGACTGCCGGCCGAGACGGCCGCCAGCATCGCGGCCCGCGCGCGGTCAAGCCCCTTTCTTTCGACGAGGAAGCGGGCGACCGTCTCGTCGCTCAAGGGCCTGAACCGCACCTCCTGGCAGCGCGAGCGGATCGTGGGAAGAAGCAAGTGCGGCTGGGACGTCACGAGGACGATGATCGTGTCCTCGGGCGGCTCTTCGAGCGTTTTCAGGAACGCGTTCGCCGCCGCCGAGCTCAGGCAGTCCGCGGCGTTGACGATCAGGACCTTCTTCCGCCCCTCGTAAGCGCGGAGGGACACGGCTCTCTGAACGTCGCGGACCTGGTCGATGGAGATCTCTTTCTTGTCGGGAAGGACTTCGAGGACGATGAGATCGGGATGCGACCGCGCCGCGACCTTGCGACAGGCAGGGCACGCGCCGCACGCGCGGTTTGCCGCCCGCGGACCCTCTGGACCCTCTGGACCCCCTGGACAAAGAAGCGCCCCGGCCAAGGCAAAAGCGGTCAGCGCCTTTCCGACTCCTTCGGGACCGGAAAAGACGTAGGCATGCGCCAGCCGATCGTTTTCGAGGGAACGGGAAAGGACGAGAACGGCGTCCTCCTGTCCCAGGATTTCTTGGAAGCCCACGAGTTGAATCGCCCGCGGGAAGCGGCCCTCGGGCGAAGTCTCCTTGTAAAGTCAGGGTGTTATGATAACGGATGTGCGGGACAACTGCAAGCCCGCCGACCTCGTTCTTTAAAAGCCCCGTGGGCGTCGCGCACCGGCTGTCTTCCGCGGCTTGATTGCGAAAGTCGGTATTTTTCAAGGGGTTTCCTTGACAGGTTCGGTCCCCTTTGCTACGTTTTAAAAGGGGACCGCGCGTTGTCGGATCGAGAGCGGACCCCCCGAAAACGGCTCATCATCTCCTTTTCTCTGCTTCAATTTGAAGGAAGCTTTCGCCAGGAAGGCTAGGAAGGGACGAGTGATGAGAATCCTCCCCCCAAACGCTGGAGATGTCCGTGCTTGCGCCTGACGTCGCAGGGTTTCGCCAACCGACTTCGGTTGGTTCAAGAACGATCGGCCGTCTTCTGGCGGGGCTCATTCTGTTCCTTCTCGCCTTGGTCCCGGCCGCGTTCGCCCAGGAGATCGAATACTACGAGTATCCCGGGATCGCGCCGGGATCCGCCAGCGTTCGTTTTGCCGGAGAGCGCCCGCTCTTCTACGGAGGGCTCCAGGAGGCGATGGAGGTCTTTACGAAGAAGACGGGGATTCCGGCGTCCGCCGTGGCGGGAGGATGCGCCCAGGGCGCCGAATACCTGAAGACCGGGAAGGCCAACGTGGGCGGCTTCTGCTGCCCCCTCAAGGAGAGCGAGAAGAAGGTCTGGACGTCGATCCTCGTGGCGCGCGACGCGATCCCGATCATCGTCCACAAATCGAACCCCATTGAGAACCTCACGTCCGAGCAGGTCCGGTCGATCTGGACCGGAAAGATCCAGAACTGGAAAGAGGTGGGCGGGCGCGACCAGCCGATCATCGTCGTCTTCCGCAACCACTGCAAGGACCGCGAGGAGGAGTTCCGCACGATGATGCTCGCCGGGGGAGGGAAGTTCACCCAGAACCTTTTTCCCGCGAAGACCGTCGGAGAAGAGATGGACCGCGTTTCCCGATCCTCCGCGTCCATCGGCTCGATCGTCGGCAGCGCGATCGTCGACATGACGAAGGTCAAGATCATCCGGGTGGACGGCGTCCTCCCCTCGCCGGAGACCGTAGCCAACCAGACCTATCCTTTCCGGCGCGACCTGCACCTGGCGACGGCCGGCAAGCCGGAGGGAGCGCTCGCGCAGTTCATCGAGTTCCTTCTGGGCGACGAGGGCCAGAAAATTCTCGGAAAGAAACTGGCTCCCATTCGACGACCCGATGGGTAGGACAACCTTCCCCCGATTCAGCCTCTCAACCAAGCTCTCAGGCGCGTTCGCTTCGCTGGCCCTGGCATCGATGCTCGTGGTCTTCTTCTACGGCGCGCGCACGATCGACGAGCTCGGCCAAGCTTGGATGAAGGAGCACCTCACGGGCGTCTC
Source organism: Nitrospirota bacterium (assembly GCA_016195465.1). Lineage (GTDB taxonomy): Bacteria > Nitrospirota > RBG-16-64-22 > RBG-16-64-22 > RBG-16-64-22 > RBG-16-64-22. The sequence goes on along the minus strand of JACPZO010000090.1, from coordinate 17,547 downwards.
GACGCACGTCCATGACATCCTGGACGAGTCCCGGACGCGCGTCCGGAACACGGCCCGAATCCTGGTCCGGGACGACGCCCTCCGCTACGCCGCCTTCTACGGCGCGGTGGCGGGAGAAAGGGGGCTCCTCAGAGAGGAGACGCGCGCCCTCGCCGGCCTCTTGAACCTCGATCTCCTGGAGATCCATGACCTGAAGGGGCGCGTGCTCGCCCGGGCGGAGGAGGAAGACCGATGGGGAGACCGGCGCGATCTCCCTTTTCTCAAGAAGACGGCCGCGAAGGAGCCCTCGTTCGGCCTTGTCGATCTGGACGGAAGCGCGATCCTCTTGGCCGCGGCCCCCCTCGAGAACGAGGGCCGGCGGTTCGGCACTCTCGCGGCCGGCCTGCGGATCGATTCGACCCTCGCCCGGAAGATCAGCCAGCGGAGCGGGGCCCAGGTCCTCTTCGTCGTCGGAAACCGGATCGCCGGCTCTTCCCTTGACCATCCCCAGAGGGATATCCTGGGCGGCGTGACGCCCGGGGGCGGGGATCCCCGCCTCGTCGCCGCGGGGGGGAAGACCTATCTCGCCTTTGCCCGGTCGCTTGACGTGGGACAGCACGATGAAAAAAGCTGGATTGTTCTCGCCGTCGACGCGACGCCGTTCAAGGAAGCCGTCTCGCGGATGCGGGCCCTCCTCTTCCTGGCCACCGTTCTCCTCCTGGTCTTGGCCGTGACGGCGGGCACGGCTCTCGCCCTGCGCGTGACCCGGCCGCTCAAGCAGGCGATCCGCCTGGCCGGCCGGATCGCCGAAGGAGACCTCCAGAAGCGCATCGACGTCTCGGGGCACGACGAAGTGGCCGAGCTGGGGGCGGCCTTGAACCAGATGTCCGCCCGACTGCTGGACTCCCGAAACGAGATTGAAAAGAAGCAGTCGGAGCTCCTGAAGCTCAACCAGTCCCTTGGCGAAACGGTCGAGAAGCTGAGGGAGCTTCAGGAACATCTCGTGGAGGCGGAGAGACGGGCAGCCTCCGGCACGCTCGCGGCCCGCGTCGCCCACGAGATCAACAATCCGCTCGGCATCATCAAGAATTATCTCACGATGCTCAAGAGCCACTGTTCGGCGATCCAAGCGTCCGCGCAGGAGACGCCCGCCCACGTCCGGCACCTGCAAATCATCGACGAGGAGATCGACCGGATCGCCCGGTTCGTCGCCCAGCTCCTGGACGCCCACAGGCCCGACGGTTCCCGGCTAGAGCTCACGTCCGTCAACAAGACCGTGACGGACCTCCTGGCCCTGATGGAGCCCCAGCTCCGCCAGCGGGACATCCAGGTTCGGCGCGAACTGGACCCGGACCTTCCCCGCCTTCTCCTTCACCCCGACAGGATGAAGCAGGTCTTGCTGAACCTCATGGCCAACGCCGAGCATGCGATGCCGGATGGTGGAGTCATGACCATCCGCACCCGCCGCGAGGAGAGCGACGTCTTCGTCGAGGTGTCCGACACGGGGAAAGGAATCTCGCACGAGCGCGCCCCGCAGATTTTCGACCGATACTACACGACGCGGGAGGATGGAACCGGCCTCGGCCTTCCGATCTCGCGGGAGATCGTCCAAGGGTACGGCGGCGACATCACCGTCCGGTCCGTGGAAGGGGAAGGCGCCGCTTTCACCGTCCGTCTCCCGCGGAGCCCCCTGGTTTCGACGGCGACGGCCGTGCCCGGCCGGGAGGCGGTCGATGACGGGCCCTGACCGGATCCTGGTCGTCGACGACGAACCCCGGATGCGGGAGAGCGTCAAGGCGCTCCTGGCGGCCGAGGGGTACGCGGTCACCGAGGCCGCCGACGGCCTGGAAGCGCTGGCCCTCCTCCGGTCGGACCCCGTCGATCTCGTCCTCGCGGACCTGAGCATGCCGGGAATGAGCGGGATCGATCTGGTCGACCGCCTTCGGGACGAGCACCCCGGAACGGCCGTGATCATCTTCACCGGCTACGGAACTCTCCAGACCGCCGTGGAGGCGATCCGCCGGGGCGTCGTCGACTATATCGTCAAACCGTTCGATTTCGAAACGCTCCGGCAGTCCGTGGCCCGCGCCCTTCAAAACGTCGACCAGCAGCGGCTCCTCGCCCAGACCACGGAGGAGCTGGAGGACGCCAAGAAAACGCTCGAAGTCCTGGCGATCACGGACGAGCTGACCGGCCTTCCCAATCTCCGCTACCTCCGCGAACGGCTCCAGCAGGAGGTCGCCCGAACGTTCCGAAGCGGCTCTGCGCTTTCCGTCGCCCTGATCGATCTCGACCGGTTCAAGGAGGTGAACGATCACCACGGCCACGGTGTGGGCGACCATGTCCTGACCTTCTATGCCCAGCTCCTGTCCCAGAGCGTGCGGGAGGTGGATGTTCTCGGACGCTACGGAGGAGACGAGTTCCTCCTGATCCTTCCCGACACCCCGATCTCCCGCGCAAACACGCTCCTCGAACGCCTCCGGGAGCGCATCGCGGAAACCCGGTTCAACTTGCAGGAGATCTCAGTGAACCTGACCGTCAGCATCGGCCTGGCGAGCCCCGAGTTCGTCTCCTCGGGCCTCTCCGACGGCAACCCGGCCGCCCTCACCAAGGCCCTGTTCGAAGCCGCCGATCAGGCCCTCTACAGGGCCAAGCACGCCGGCCGAAACCGTCTGGAACAGGGAAGCAACCCCGATTCCCTCCCAGGCCACGAAAGGCTCATTGAAAATTGAAAATTGGAAATTGGAAAGCGAAAGAACTGAGAAGAAGTTCCCCGCCGCTCTTGTGACCTCAGTTGGGTTACGGCGTAAATAACCGCGCCTAACCCAACCTACACATCTGCGGAGGATGTTCCGTAATTAATGGGTTCGGATACTACGGGGCGATCTGCTGGGCGATGTGGAGAGAGGCCGCTTCGAGGGCGATCCGGATGGCCTGTTCCATGGGCGTTCCCTGGAAACCGCCGAGAGCCAGCGGCATTCTGGTCTTGCCCCCGCCGACGGTCCCCGCGACGAACCCGCCCACGTCCTGGGCTTTTCCCTCGACGGCCGTGGCGTTGACGACCCGCCCGGTCCGCGCGTCGATGATCCGGATGTCCATGGCGAGGTAGGCTTCCTTGTAGGTCACCATCCCGATCGGCGTCCGGTTCTTGGCCGAGATCACGGCCGTGGCCCCGAGCGTGATGAGACCGAGCGCCGCCCCGCCGATCGTGAGCCTGTCGGGCTCGAACGCCGTAATGTCGCCCCGGACCAGGAACTCGGCCCCCGCGATCTCGCCGATCGGCGCGGCCGTCTCGCGCTTGACCCGGCCCGTCGCGCCGAAATCCTGCTCGTCGATGATCCCCTTGAGCTCCCTGCGCTCGACGATGTCGAAACGGTTCGTGTTGAAGAGCTCGGTCGTAAGCATGTCGGCCATCCCCTCGCCGATCCGCGCGTATCCCTTGGCCGACTTGTCGCCGAACGCGAGAATCGCGATCCGCTTCTTGGGGCCGGTGTAGGGAGTCGCCTGTATCTGCTGGATGGTCGGGCCGGCGGGCGTCCTGACCGTCTGGACGCCGGGGCTCCGGACCGTGGCCGTCGGCGCGCAAGCCCCGAGAAGGAAGACGGGGGCCAGGACCATAAGAGAGAGGCGTATCGTTCGCCAGCCAATGCCCATGCCTAAATCCTACAACCGGAACCTCCAGACGTCAAGTCGATCGGTTTCTCCGGATCGGTTTCTCCGTCCGCGACACGCCTTACAGGCCCGACGGAGGGAGCAAGCGGCGCACTTTTCGGGATCGGGACGCGAGGGGCAGGCGCCGGACATGCCGAGATGGCAGAGCGGGAAGTCGAAGCGAAGCGGGTCGGCGGGGTCGATCCGCCTGAGGGCATCCGTGATCTCCCGCGCCGCGGCCCACCCAGGCGTCCGGCGCCGCGTCAGGCCCAGGTACCCGCCGATGCGGAAGACGTGCGTGTCCAGAGGGATGACGAGCGAAGACGGCGGCACGCCGGACCAGAGGCCCAGGTCGATCCCGTCGTCCGGGCGGACGACCCAGCGCAGGAACAGGAAAAGGCGCTTGAGCGGGCTTCCGTTTCCCCCGTCCGGAATGAGATGCTGAAAACCGTGAGACAACCCGGGCTTTCGGCTTACGGACGCCGCATAGGATCTCAGGAACGTCGTGAACCGGGCGAGGGGCGCACGAAGGTCCGTTCCCTCGCCGTCGAACCCGTCGAGGAACATGTTCTCGAGCGACCCGTGCAGCCTGAGCGCCTCGCCGATCGCGAGGAGAAAAAGAACGACGTCCTCGCTCCGGCTGAAGCGATATCTGATCCCCTGGAGCCGATCGTCGATCTCCGCCGGCTTGGCGGATCGGATCGTTCTCGCCGGACGCGGACCCAGGCGGGCGAGGATTTCTCCAATCGTCCGGGAAGCGACATCCGCCCGGCCGTAGGCGAGAGAGGACGCGATAAGGGCCGCGACTTCCCTGTCGGCCCCGGACTCATACCGGCGGGGGAATCGGACGGGATCGAATTCGACCCTTGCCCGCCAGTCCCGGCGGGCAAGGGTCGCGAGGCACTCCTCGAGGAGAAACCTGTCAACGGGCAAGAGACGCTATGACCCCCAAATCTCCTCGGGGAACTTGAGCCGCTCCACGGGCTTGCCGTTCTTGATGTGGGATTCGACGATCTCGTCCACGTCCGATGGCTTCACGCCGCCGTACCAGACGGCGTCGGGGTATACGACGACGGTCGGGCCCATCGTGCAGGGACCGAGACATGTCGTCCCCGACACGATGACCTCCATGAACAGCCCCTGGGTCTGGACAAGCTCGAAGAACCTTCCCGCGACCTCCCCGGCGCCCCTCTCTCCGCATGATCCCTTGGGCGTGCCCGGCGGCCGCGTGTTCGTGCAGACAAGAACGTGATATTTCGGCTTTGCCATGAAACCTCCTTTTCACCCATTCATGTATCGCTGTCAGCGATCAGCTTTCAGCAATCAGCTTTCGGCAAAACTCAATACTTGCAGTCCGTTGTTGCTAACCGCTGATCGCTGACGGCTGAGAGCTTCCCGATTCACCCATTCACCCATTCACCGATTCACCCGTGTTCGGCCATCAATGTCCCAAGTGCCGGGGACCGCTTCCGCCGGCTCGCTGTTCCAGGCTCCGGAAGTGAAGGAGATCGAGAAGCCGCTTCCCCTGGGACTCAAGCGTTCCGGCCTCGAGGAGAAACTGCTTTTCGATCACGGTCAGGTCCAGCCCCATCGAAAGCGTGTGGAGGAGCGTCACGCGGTCCAGGTCGAGGTCGAGGATCTCCTGGAACGTCTCCATCTGCCGGGACCGCTCGAAATAGCTCCGGGTGGCGTCCATCAGTTCCCGCGTCAGGCGGTCCGGAAGCGTCGCGACCGGGTCCTGGTCCACCGGATGGGCCTCGACTCGGGCCTGGCGGTACGATCGGTCGAACCGTTCCTCGCGAATCGTGAAGCGCTCCAGGCCGCGGAGCAGAACGTTAAAGCGCCCGTCCTCGATCTTGCGCACGTCGATCATCCGGCCCAGGCAGCCCACCCCGTAGATCGGGGGGTTCCCCCGATACCCCGCCTCCCACCCCTCTCTGAGGAGGACCATCCCGATGACGCGCTCCCCCGCCATGCAATCGTTCACCATCTCGCGGTAGCGCGGCTCGAAGACGTGGATCGGGAGAAACGTCCGGGGAAAGAAAACGATGCTCGGAAGAGGAAAGAGGGGGATGTAGTCGGAAGCCGCCGCGTGCGCCATATTGATGTCTGACTTTACGGAACGGCGAAGCGAGATGTCAACCGCTGTTCCCGGAGGGCGAAAGCCCCCTGAGCCCCGATACAAGTTCGGCCGAGAGATCCCCAATCATGACCTCCTCGACCGGCCCCGCCAGCGTCACGGAGAAATCCGGGCCGACGGCGACCATCAGTTCGCCCCCCGGCATCTTCACGATCACGCCTCGATCGACCTTTCCCGCGGCGGCGGCGGCGGCCGCGGCCGCGGAAGCCCCCGTCCCGGAGGCCGGCGTCTCCCCCGCCCCCCGCTCCCAGACGCGCACGCTGAGAGCGCCGCGACCGAGGACCGAGACGAATTCGACGTTCACCCCGCCCGGCGCGAACCTGGCGTCCGTCTCGATCCTCCGTCCCACGACCGGAACGTCCACGCTGTTCGGATCGTTCACGAAAACGACGGCGTGCGGATTCCCGATATTCACGGGGACGACATCCGTCCCCGCGTCCAGCCGCTCAGCCGGTCCGACCTCGGCCCGCCCCATCTCCACGGAGACGTTGACCACGACCCAGTCGATGATCTTGAGATGCGCCTGGACGATTCCTCCCCTGGTCTCGATGGCGAAGCTCTCCTTGTTCGTCCGGCTGTGCTGGTAGAGGTACTTGGCGGCGATCCGAAGGCCGTTCCCGCTCTTCTCCGCCTCCGAGCCGTCCGGGTTGAAGATCCGGAGCCCGAAGTCGGCCTTCTCGGAGGAAACCACGAGGAGGATCCCGTCCGAGCCGACGCCCCGCCGCCGGTCGCAGATCCGCCGGACGGCTTCGGGGACCAGGGGAAAAGTCAGGTCTCCCTCGTCGAAGACAAGGTAGTCATTTCCAAGAGCGTGGAACTTGACGAAGTGGCCGGGGCTAAGATGCACGGGGTTGCGCCTTCAGACGGCCGCGGCCGCGGCTTTGCGGAACGACTCGATGGTGGCCCGGTAGTCCGGAGACCCGAAGATCGCGGAGCCGGCGACGAGGATCTCCGCCCCGGCGCGGACGAGGTCGGCGGCATTGCCCGTCTTGACGCCCCCGTCCACCTCGATCTCGACGTCCAGGCCGCTCTCGCGGATCCAGTCCCTGAGCGTCGCGATCTTCTTGAGGGCGCCCGGAATGAACGCCTGCCCGCCGAACCCGGGATTGACCGACATGAGAAGGACGAACTCCGCCTCGTGGAGGACTTCTTCGAGCGAGGCGAGCGGCGTTCCCGGGTTCAGGACGACGCCCGCCCGGCGGCCGCAGTTCTTGATGAGCTGGAGCGTCCGGTGGAGGTGCGGACAGGCTTCCACGTGGACGGAGACCCAGTCCGCCCCCGCCTCGCAGAAGTCGGGGACGAACCGGTCGGCGTCCTCGATCATCAGATGGACGTCGAGGGGAAGGCGGGTCGTTTTCCGGAGGGCCGCGACGACCGGCGGACCGATCGTGATGTTCGGAACGAAGTGGCCGTCCATCACGTCCACGTGGATCAGGTCGGCGCCGGCCGCTTCGACGGCCCGGATCTCGTCGCCCAGGCGGGAGAAATCGGCGGAAAGAATCGAAGGCGCGATCTTCATCGAGGTCCTCCAGGAGTCTTGTTCGGTGCGTGGCCCGTGTTCGCCGCGGGGGCCTTCTCGGCCGGCGGCCCCAAAGACGGCTTCTTCCCCTCCGTCTTGTCGGCGGAAGCTCCGGGACCCGGTGCGGGAGCCGTCCCGGCCGCCGCGGCCGGCTTCGAGCGCGCCACGACGATCTCGACGGCCGATCCGACTGCGGCCGGCATGCCGGCTTTGGGATTCTGCTCGAGGACGACCCCTTTCTTCGCCCCGGGTCCGCCGTCCTGCTGCTTCACGGCCGCCGCCAACCCGATCTTCCGAAGCTCTTCCTCGGCCTGGGCCTGAGGGTACCCGCCAACGTCGGGGACGCGGATGAGGACCTCCGCCGCTCCCATGTTGATCAGCAGATCGATCGGCGTTCCGCGGTTCGCGATCGACCGGGCGGTCGGATACTGGGACAGCACGGTGTCCCGCTCGCCGGAGTACGAGACCCGCGCCACGCGGCCGCGCTTGAGTCCGCTTTTGTAAAGCCCTAGCTCGGCCTGCCGGAGGCTCTGCCCGGCCAGGTCCGGGACGACGACCTCCTGCGCCCCCAGGGAGACGACGACGCCGATCGTCCGCCCCTCGCGCAACATCGTCCCGGGGGGCGGATCCTGGCTGACGACGTGGCTCTTCGCCTGCGTCGCGTCGTACTCCTCCCCCGTCACCTTGAGGTTCAGCCGGGCCGACCGCACCCGGTCGAGCGAAGAGACGACGTCCCGCCCGATCAGATCGGGGGCCGGCGCCTCATCGGCGCGCGTCGCCACGCGAAGCGTGAGCCACAGCGCACCCACCGCCACCGCGAGGAGGAAGCCAAGGAACAGAATGACCTTTCCCAAACCGACAATCAACCGCCCGATCTTCATCGTCCCTGATCGCCCAAGCCCCGCCCCAAATGCGCCCCCGCGAAAGAGGCCTCCCTCTTTTCCCAAACGGCCGCGAAGAAACCGTCCGTCCCGTGCCGGTGCGGCCACGTCCGAAGAAATCCCTCCGGCGTCGTCAGCCCCTTCGCGCCGGAAGGAAGCACGGACGAGACATCCACGGGAACGAATCCCGGCAAGTGTTCGCTGACCCACGGTCCCACGTCTTCACCTTCCTCCGGCTCGAGAGAGCACGTGGCGAAAACCAGCCGGCCGCCCGTCTTGAGAAGAGGAGCGACGGCCGAAAGAATCTTCCGCTCCCGCGCGGAAAACTCGCCGATCATGGCCTCCTCTTTCCGCCACTTCCCTTCGGGGTGGCGCCGGAGGACGCCGGTCCCGGAGCATGGCGCATCGACCAGAATCCTGTCGAACGACCCCCCTCCCAGCCGCTCGGCCAGCGCCGCCGCCTCGCTCGCGACGGGCCGCACGGACGACGCCCCGAGCCGCTCGGCCGCACGGCGCAGAAGTTCCAGCCGTTCGGCGCTCGGATCGGCCGCCACGATCTCTCCCTTGTTTCCCATCAGCGAGGCGAGGTGGAGGGCTTTTCCCCCCGGCGCGGCGCACGCGTCGAGGACCCTCTCTCCCGGCCGCGGGTCGACCAGGATGGAAATCATCTGCGCGCCCTCGTCCTGCACGGTGAATAACCCCTCGGCCCATCCCGGAAGCCTGTCCGGCTTGGGCCCTCCTTTATCCAGAATGACCGCATCGGGGGAATACGCTCCCGGGCGGGACGGAATCCCGCTTTCGGCCAGTAGCTTCAGCAGATCCTCCCGTCTCCCCCGGAGACGATTGGCCCGAATGACGAGCGGAGGACGCTCGTTGTTTGCCTTGAGCAGTCTCTCCGTCTCCTCCTGGCCGAGCCGGGAGGTCCACCTTCGAACCATCCATGCCGGGTGGGAGTGAAGGACCGCGAGGCGGCCGACGGGGTCCCGCTCAAGGTCGGGAAGGGAGACCGTGCGGTCCCGCAGAAAGGCCCGAAGGACGGCGTTGACCAGCCGGTCCGATCCCCGCGGCGCGAATTTCTTGGCCAGATCGACAGCCTCGAAGACGGCCGCGTGGTCCGGAACACGGTCGAGAAACTCGACCTGGTAGAGGGCCATCCCCAGGATGTCCCGGACGACCGGCGCGAGCGACTGGACGTCCCGCCGGGCCTTCTGGCCGATCGCGGCGTCGAGCCACGCCCGGTTCCGCACGACGCCGTGGACAAGCTCGAAGGCGAGGCCCCGGTCGACCTCGCCAAGGGAATCGATTCCCGCCCGGTCGACCGCCGCTTCGATGGAGAAATCCTCCCGGAGGGTCCGCCCTAGGGCGTCGAGGGCGACGGCGCGGGGCGTCGTCCGGTCCCTTGCCGCTCCCGGTGGCACCCCGGCCTGAACAGGAACCTGTCTCCCGGCCGGACCTTTCTTCCGGACAGGAGCGCCCCCGCCGGCATCGCCCTTTTCCCCGCCGGTTTCGCGGTCAGGATCCGGACCGCGCCTCGGCCCGCCGTTACCACGATTCCCTCCCGCCCCGCGGCCTGGACGATCCCCGGCTCCCCGTTTTCTTCCGCCTCCACCGCCCTGACGATCTGCCATATCTCCCCTTCCGAACCTTCCTCCGCGAACACCGTCCAACCTCCGGGCCAGGGGCTCATGGCCCGAATCCGCCGGCAGATCGACGCCGCGTCCTCGCTCCAGTCCAGCTCTCCATCGCTCTTCACGAGAAGCGGCGCGTATGAAGCCTTGGCGTGATCCTGCGGCCTCGGGACCAGCGTCCCGGCCCCCAGTCCCTCCAGCGTCCGGACGAGAAGACCCGCCCCGATCTCGGACAGCCGCTCCGAGAGCCCGCCCGCCGTCTCGTCCGGCCCGATCGGGGTTTCCTCGCACAGGTAAACCGGCCCCTCGTCCATTCCTTCCGTGAGGCGCATCGCGCAGACGCCCGTCCGGCTCTCGCCCGCCAGGACCGCCCAGGCGACGGGAGAGGCGCCGCGGAACTTGGGGAGGAGGGAGGCGTGGAGATTGAGACACCCTTTCTCGGGAAGGTCAAGCACTTCTCGCGGGAGGATTTTTCCGTACGCGACGACGACGATCGTCTCCGGCCGCGCCCGGCGGAGGGCATCGAGGAAGCCCGGCTCGCGGACCTTCTCCGGCTGGAGAACGGAGAGCCCCCTTTGAAGGGCGCGCGTCTTGACGGGAGGCGTCGTCATGAAACGCCCGCGCCCGGCGGGCCGGTCCGGCCTCGTCACCACGAGCGAGACCTCGTGACCCGCATCGAGGAGCGCCGAGAGGGACAAAACGGCGAACTCCGGCGTCCCCATGAAGACGAGGCGCACGGGCTCAGTCCCCTCCGCCGACCTTCAACGCCTTCCGCACCCGGCGCTTGTAAAGCTCCCGTTTGAGCGGGCTGATCTTGTCCATGAAGAGGACGCCGTCCAGGTGGTCGATCTCGTGCTGGAAGCACCGCGCGAGAAGGCCCTCGGCCTCGACGGTGACCGGCGTCCCCGTTCGGTCGAGGGCGCGGACGGTCACGCGCGCGGCCCGGGCGACGTCCGAGTTGAGCTCGGGAAGAGAGAGGCATCCCTCCTCGCCGACCTGCTCTCCCTCCCGGGAGACGACCTCGGGGTTGATGAGTACGTAGAGCGGCAAGGGGGTCTCTCCCGCCGATGCGTCGACGACGATGAGCCTTCGAAGGACGCCCACCTGCGGGGCGGCGAGGCCGATCCCCGGCGCGGCGTACATCGTGTCGATCATGTCGTCGATCAGGCGCTGAAACCCGTCGTCGATCGTCTCGACCGGAAGGGCCTTCTTGCGGAGGACCGGGTCCGGGTATTCGCGGATCTCGAGAAGAGGCAAGGTCCTGAACTCCTTCGTGCGATGATGCGGTCCTATCAGGATGCTGAAAAAGTCCATCCATGGCTTTTTCAGCCACGCTCGGCCAAAGCCAAGCTTCGGCCTCGCTTCCATTTTTCAAACACTTGCGTGTTCGAAAAATGGCGGCACGTCCCGGTGCCGCGCCGCAGGCTGCTGAAAAACTCGTTTTTCATCAGCCTGCTAGGAGATTCTAAGCGACGCGGCGAGCGAAAATCAACCGTCCAGGCTGAACCCCAACCCTGCTCATACGCCGACCGAACGGGGTCCTCCCTCACGGAGGCGCCGTCAGATCCCATGAGCCGGGCTCATTTTGACAGAAAGATGCATAGATGCTAATATGCAAATGCGGGATAAGAAGGAGGTGAAAGCACGTGCAGACTGTAAAGAGAACCACCGTCAACCTGAAGCCGGAGATCTATCGGCGCCTGAAGCGAATGGCCGTCGACCGCGACCAGCCGCTCCAGGAGATCGTCAACGAGGCCATCGACCGTCATCTGAGGACCACGGCTGGGAAAAGGACTGCATCGGCCAGGTTCCCTTCGCTCCGAATGGGCAAGGTCAAGGGCCGGCTGACGCGGGAGGAGATATATCGGGACCTCTAGCAGGCTGCTGAAAAAGTCTTTTCCCTTCTCCCTCCGGGAGAAGGTCAGGATGAGGGGGATCCTAAAAACAAATGTTTATGAAAGTAAGATCGCCCTCACCCCCCCTCTCCCAAAGGGAGAGGGGGTTTTTCAGCAACCCCCTAGGGAAGTCCTGCTGGACACCAACGTCCTGGTCTACGCGCACAACGAAGACGCCCCACAGCACCGTGCCGCCAAGGCGCTCCGGGACGACGCTCTCGACGGCCGGATTCGCGCATGTCTGGCCCACCAGAACTTGCTGGAGCTCTTTGCCGTCGTCACGAATCCCCGGCGCGTGGAGCGTCCGTTGAGTCCGGTCATGGCCCGGGACCTGGCTGATCTCTACCTCGCCCAACCAGCCTTCCGCCTCATCCATCCGACGGAAGAGACAAGCGCGTGGCTTCTTGGGCTCCTCAAGGAGGTCCCCGTTCGAGGCGCGCGGGTGTTCGACCTCTTCCTGGCCGCAACGATGCTTACGAACGGCGTCACGGCAATCGCCAGATTCAACGGCGCCGATTTCTCCCGCGTTCCCGGCATCTCCGTGTTCGAGCCCGGGGACCCGTAGGACTGGGTTCCCGTTTTCACCGAGAACCATGGATTCCCGACAAGAACCTCTGGAACGGACTCCTTCAACGCCCTCCTAGGCCCGTGGGAGGAAGGCCTTGAGCTTCGCCGGATTGACGACCATGTAGATCGTCCGGACACAGCCGTCCATCGGTTCGATCCAGAAGACGCCCGCGGGCCACGGACCCGCTGTCACAATGACCGCCGGCTGGCCGTTCACGTCCGCCATCCGAAGTTCGGTGGATGGAGGAGCTTTCCTGAGGAGAGCCGCGATGAGCCTTAGCACCCGTGCCGCGCCGTAGATCGGCTTTCGGGCCGTGCCCGCGATTCCGCCGCCGTCGGAGTAGAGCACGACGTCCTTCGACAGGAGGCGGATGAGCCGGTCCAGGTCCCCGCTCCCGCAGGCCCTTACGAATTCGCGCGTCAGCCGCTCCTTCTGCTCCCGAGAAGCGCTGAACCGGGGCCGCCCTTCGGCGATCCGGTCCCGGGCGCGCTTCACGATCTGCCGGCATGCCGCCTCGTTCCTGCCGACAACCTCCGCGACCTCGGCGTACGTGAAATCGAAAACCTCCCGCAAGAGAAAGACGGCCCGCTCCGTGGGCGAAAGGCTCTCCAGCAGAACGAGAAACGCCACCTGAAGCGAATCGGCCAGCGACGCGGCGTCCGTGAAACCCGCGTCCTCCGTCGTGAGTAGCGGCTCGGGGAGCCAGACGCCGACATATTCCTCCCGCTTCACGCGGGCGGAGCGGAGATGGTCGATGCAGAGCCGGCTGACGACCGTGGAAAGGTAGGCTTTGGGATGCGCGACGCCGGCGGCGGCCTCGCGCCAGCGGAGGAACGCTTCCTGGACCATGTCGTCGGCGTCCGCCGCGCTCCCGAGCATCCGGTAGGCGATCGAGAAGAGAAGGGGGCGGTGCTGGTTGAAGACGTGCGCATCGTCCATCAGCCCGCCCATCATACACTACTTGGTCAGCGGCCGAAGTCATTCACGATCATCTGCGCCGCCCTGCGAGCGCTCGCGAGGCTCGCGTCCGAGAGCATCCCCTCGGGTCCGACCCAGTCGCCCGCCGCGTAAAGACCCCGGACCTCGGGGACCGCCGGTCCGGGCCGCCCCGATGTCCCGCCCCGTTCGGCCGTGACGACCGCGTTCGAGACAGTGAGTTTCGGCAGGAAGCGGCGATCGACGGTGACATCGCGCCATCCCGGCTGGAGAAAGTCGAGCCAGTCTTCAAGCTCGGTCTCCACGGACTTCGGATCGGCCTCTCCCTCTCCGAGATACTTCGCGGCGTGGATGACGGCCCCGCCTTGCGGCGCGAGCATGGCGACGGCTGAATGAACGGAGAAATAGAGCGGCCGGTCGATTCCGACGGCGAAGAGCGCTCGCGGATCGGGCAGGCACCTGAGACCCATGTCGAGGCAGGCCGCCCGGACGGGAATCGCCGCTTCTGCCCAGGCGCGAAGCGACGTCTCCTCGCTCCGCACGACCAGAGAACGGGCGGCGTCCGGCCCCACGGCCATGACCACGGAACCGGCTGGAATGCTCGTCCCGTCCGCGAGCCGAACGGCCCGCACCGAAGCGTCGCGCTCGATCGAAACCGCCGCCGCGCTCGTCTCGATCCGTGCCCCCGCGGCCTCGGCGGCCCTTCGCAGACCCTCCACGAGCACTTGCCATCCGCCGTCGACGTACCGGACGTTGGATCGGAGGGCCGTCTGGAGTTGGGCGACGGCGGCGCCGGCGCTCTGGCGCGAGGGATCGTCCACATACGTCGTAAGGCGGAAGAGCGCCTTCACGAGCCCGCGAACCTCCGGATGCCGCGCCCCGCTCTCGCACCAATCCTCGAGGGGCTGGTCCTGAATGGGGCCGGGATCGATCTTTCCAATGGAACCGAGGAGTCCGGCCAGCTCGATCTTCCCGGAGAAACCGGTCAGGCTCGTTCTGAGAAGCGAGGCAAATCCTCCCGGCAACGCGTGCTTCTTCTTCCCGCGGACGGCGAAGCTTCCCCTGGATGGAGGGGATCCGCCCGGGAACTCAACGCCCAGTTCGCGCAGGGTCCCGGCGCCTGCGCCGCCCAGGAACAGGGCGTGCGGCCCCAGGTTGAAGTGGAAACCATCCTTCACGCGCGTCGCCGCCCGCCCCCCCAGCGCGCGAGACTTCTCGAGCAGGACGACGGAACGGCCCGCACGCGCCAGAAAAGCCGCGGCGGCGAGCCCCGCCAACCCGCCCCCGACAACAACGGTTTTTCGATCCCTGTCTCCCATCGTTTTCCCCCTTGAGAGTTGGAAGTCTTCGAGGGATAAGACGAGGATGCCCGCCTGTTTGTGACGAGGATCGAGGAAAAAGGCGTCCGGGCGGGAAAAATATTTTTCGGGCGTCCTTGACCGTTCCGAACGGGCTTTGTTACAGTTGAAGAATTCCGCCTTGAAGGCGGGGACTTTTCGACCTCTGAGGGACCGATGGCAAGCACGATCCGCCTGGAATTGACCGACCACGAAGTCGAGCTGATCAAGATCTTTCTCCATTACTCCATCGAGACGTGCCCCATCGAAGGGGTCGCTCACGAGCACGGCCTCGAGGTGGAGCGGGACGACCTTTGGGACCTGATCGAGAAGATCGAGGACCAGAAAAAAGCACAGTCGGACTAACTGGATGCTGAAAAAGTCCATCCCTGGCTTTTTCAGCCACGACTTGGCCGAAGTGAATTCGTCCAAGTCTCACAAATTGCGAGGCTGAAAGTCTCGCAATTTGGTCGTCCATCCATGGACTCTCTCGCCGGGTGTTTCTCAACACCCTGCGAGCGCTCCCTTTCCATCGGCCACGCCTGAGGAGGGCTCCATGTTCCGTAGTTCGCTCCGACCGCTCCTGATCCTCGCCGTGCTCGCCATCCCCGCGTGCAACATCGCCTCGGTCTTGACCGTCACGTACGTCGAGTCGGGGAGCCGGGAGTTCCCGGTCTATGGAACCGGGATGTCCGTTTCCTACGACTACGACATGACGACCTCCTCCGACTACAGCAAGTACAAGGACAACGTGAAGAGCATCCACTTCGCGAGCCTTACCACCGAGGTGAAGGCAAACAGCGGGTCATCGGGGACGGTCGAGATCTTCATGGGACCGTACGGGTCGGGCGATGTCCGGAAGGTGGCCGAGGCAACGATACCCGCGGGCCCCGAGACGACGGGCGAGCGGAGCATCACCTGGTTCGATCAGGGGTACGCGGAGTCGCTCGTGAGCAACGACCGGAAGTTCCGGACCCAGGTCCAGGCCGTTTCCGCGGGCGCGGCCGCCCTCGTCAAGGCCTCCTGGCGCATCGAGATCGTGGCGGGATCGTAGGAAGCCGGTGAATAGGTGAATAGGTGAATGGGTGAATGGGTGAAACGGTGAATCGGGTCCGCCATGCACAGTCAAGTCACCGGTTCAACCTTGACCGGCTTGCCGAGGGCGATTCTGCGCTTATCGGCGGACAAGCGTATTTCAGGCTGACAAGATGAACACGCACGCATCCAGAGCAGTCCGGGCCGCCCTTCTTCTCGCCCTCGGCCTTTCCTCCTGCGCCCCGGTCCTCCCTCGCGACCTGATCCGGAGCGCGGATCGAGCGACGCCGCTCTCGGTCGTCAAGGAGAACCCTGACCGGTACAAGGGAAAGCTCTTCGTCTTCGGCGGGACGATCGTGGAAACCCGCGTGACGCCGGAGGGATCGCTGGTCGAAGCCCTCCACCGGCCGGTCGACGCCTGGGGTTACATCCGGAGAGCGCAACGGCCGGACGGCCGGTTCCTGGCCATCTATCCCAAGGAGAAGGGCCTGCTTGACCCTCTGATCTATACTCCCGGAAGGGAGATCACTGTGGCCGGGACCTTCATCGGCTCGCGCCCCGGAAAAATCGGCGAGATCGAGACCGCCTTCCCGCTCTTCGAGATCAAGAACGTTCATCTGTGGGCGGAAATGGAAACCCACTATCCGCCGCCCTACCCATACTGGTACTACCCCTATCCGTACTGGTGGGACGGCCCCATGTGGCCTTACCGGTACCCGCCCCCGCATTACCTGGCCCCTCCTCCCCAGCCCCGAAACTAGGACGTCAGGTTTTCCTCGACGAAACGCGCGTAGTCATCGGCGCTGACGATGTGCGTGCCGTCGCAGTTGAACTGGAGCCGGATCGCCTTGCGCGCCATGCTCATCGTGAAATTGCGAAGGTAGAAATACGGGATATCGCGCAACATCGCGATGCGCGAGAGCGCCACGCGGATCTCGTCGGGGCTGAGAGCCTCCCACCGATCATAGAACGCCGCATAGATCCTCTTGAAAGGCTCCGGCAAGGTCTTGAAGCGATCGTCCCCCCCGATCGCGCCGTACAGGCGCCGGATCAAGCGGCTCTTGTCTTCGTAGGGGGTCTTGAAGCGATCGTCCCCCCCGATCGCGCCGTACAGGCGCCGGATCAAGCGGCTCTTGTCTTCGTAGGGCACCCGCGGAAAGTGCCGATCCACGTAGACCTCGTCGACGATCTTGTCGGCGGGATGGATTTCGTCATAGAAGGGATTGAAGACGGATACCGCCCGGATCTCGCCGCTGTTGAAATGAACAACGATTTCGCAAACGCTGCGCTCGATAAGCATCTCCTCGAGCCGCGGGGTCAGTTGCGGCATCACCTTGTCCGCGATGCTCTGGTACCGCTCTCGGGTGAATGCCGATTCGCGCAGGGAGGGGTCTCCCTTGATGCCGACGTGAAGGTGTCGGCCCTTCATGCCGGTCACGTCGATCACGTTTTCCTTGAGAATGAGCTCCTCGTTGCGCCGCGCGAGGAGGGCGTTGATCTTGTCGGCGAGGGCGCGTTCGCTCTTGAGCAGGCGAACAAAGGAGCCCTTGTCCAACGACATGAGGGAGACGTCCGTCAACGCCCGGGCTGAGGCGGTTCGCCTGCCCTTGTAGAACACCGCCATCTCGCCGAAGCAGTCCCCAGGGCCCAGGGTCTTGATTTCCTCCTCGACGGTGAACTTCTGAACGAAGATCAAGACCTGCCCGGACTCGATGAAATAGACGTAATCGGCGACCTCGCCGCCGGAAAAGATCGGGTCGCCCTTGGTGTACTCCCGCCGCGTCGCGCAGGCCGCGACCCCGGCAAACGCCGCACCCCAGGAATCCTCGAACACCATCCCTGATTTCCC
The DNA here is from genome assembly GCA_016195465.1 of Nitrospirota bacterium. Taxonomy (GTDB): domain Bacteria; phylum Nitrospirota; class RBG-16-64-22; order RBG-16-64-22; family RBG-16-64-22; genus RBG-16-64-22. Next base: position 129 of record JACPZO010000090.1, on the reverse strand, counting down.
CATCGCCAAGCGGCCCCCTTGCAGAGAATTTGGATGTTATGCGCGGCCCCCGCGCCACCAGACCAACCGCCCGCGGACTCAACCCCAGCGCCCGCGAAAGCTCCGTGCCGTTCCCCCCAGGTGTCTCAC
>JACPZO010000080.1 GCA_016195465.1 Nitrospirota bacterium | reverse complement strand
TCCGAGGCGATCGCTTCGATGATCCGGCCCGACGAACGAATGCCGGACCACATCATCCCGTCGATCTTCGACCGGCGCGTGACCCGGGCGGTCTGCCGGGCCGTCGTCCACGCCGCCCAAGCCGACGGCGTCGCCGCCCGGGGGCACCGGGATCGCTGACAACGCCTGCTAGGCCCGAACGACCAACAGGGCTTCTTGTTTAATGATACACGAGATCCGCGACCGTTGTCTTCCCGGCCTGGATGACGACCCCGCTCTTCCTGATGTAGCCCGCCTCGTTGTGCTTGGCCGCGACCGTGTACGTCCCCGGAGGAATCCCGTTGAGCACGTATGAGCCGTGCTCCGGAACGCAGGGGTCTCCACCCGTGTCGACGGCCTGGTCCGCGGACTCGGGTCTCTCCTCCAGAAAGACAAAAGCCCCGATCCCGGGGTTGCAAGGCCAGTCGATGGAGACGCGGCCTTTCAGGGTTCCCGTCGTCTGACCCGGCGACGTCGTCCCCGTGGAGTTCTGATCCGAGGACGTCTCGCTCGATGACGTCGGCGACTTCTCCCGATCCACCTTGACGGAGCAAGCCCCCGCCAAAATCAGAACTGAAAAAACAACAAGAGGTGCAAACGCTTTCCCGGTTTTCACTGCTTTCCCTCCTCCTGGCCGATCGATTCACTTGTACACGACAGCGGCAAAAAGCGCAACACCTCAGATAGGACACACCTCGGATAGGATGGACGGGGACCGGCCGCGCGTCAAGCGGCGGGCTGATCCGGGGGGCCCGGTCGAACCGCGAACGGACGTCTTCCCGGATGAGGCTGCGCCGCCCCGTCCGGCGTTCCGGACTGATAGGGAGATTCGCCCAGGAGACGGGAGACCGTCGTAAACCGGAAACCCTCCCGCTCCAACCGGTCCAGGACCGTCGACAGTGTCGCGATCGTTGCGGTTCGGTCCCGGTCCATTTCCATGTCGCAGCCGTCGTGAAGGGCGATGATCCCTCCAGGCCGCACTTTGCGGAGAACCCGCCGGGCAACCGGGCCTGAATCGCTGGCGTGCGAGTCGAACCCGCGGGCCTGCCAGCCGATGGCCACAAGGCCGGACCGTTTCAGTTGCCGAAACAGAAACGGATTCTTGAACCCGATGGGCTGCCTGTAGAACCGGGGCCGATGGCCGGCGATTTTCAGGATCGTCTCCTGGCAGATCTCGATCTCGTCGCGCGTCTTCCGGAACAACGCCAGCGCCATGAGCCAGGAATGGCTCTGGGTATGGTTTCCCACCTCGTGTCCCCGCCGGACGATTTCCCGTACGATGTCAGGACAGGCCTCCGCATGGCGTCCGATGACGAAGAAAGTTCCTCGGGCTCCGCGCGCTTCCAGGAGGTCCATGATCTGTCGCGTCGCCGTGGGATGAGGACCGTCATCGAACGTGAGCGCCACGACCCGGCCCGCGCCGGATCGTCCGCGGAATATGGGGCCGAAGACCTGACTCTGCGGAACGAGGCCCCCGTAGAGGGAATGGGCCGCGTACACGATGACGGCGGCGGCGATGACCCACTCGATCCCGGGAACGATGCCGAGCAGGAAGACGTCTTCGGCCGGCACGAACGGAATGACCCATTCAAGCTCTTCCATCAGCCGTGCCGCCCTTTCGCCACCGTTGCGCTTTCCCCCACCGCCGCTCGGATTTGCTCCTCGGCGATTCGTCCCTCGCGCTCGACTCTCACGCCCCCCGGCCCCACGGAAACGACGGTCGATTCCTTCCCGCCCGGCGTCCGGCCCGCGTCAAGGAGAAGGTCGATCCTGTCTCCAAGCTGGGCGGCGACTTCTTCGGCCGTGTCGATCGGCGCCCTCCCCGAGACGTTCGCCGAGGTCGCCGTGATCGCCCCCCCCGCGGCCCGAGCGAGGTCCCGCGCGAGCGGAAGGCCCGGACAACGAATCCCGATTCTCCCCGTGCCCGCGTGCAGGAGAGACGGGAAGGCCGGAACGGCTTTCAGAATCAGCGTCAGCGGGCCCGGCCAGAACGCACCGATCAGGCGCCGCGCGGATTCGGGCGGATCGACGGCGAAGCGGCCCACGTCGCGCGGATCGGCGATCAGAATCAGCACCGGTTTCTCCGGGGCCCTCTGCTTGGCAACGAAGATCCGGGCCACCGCCTCCTCGTTCATCGGATCGGCGCCGAGCCCGTAATAGGTGTCGGTGGGGAAGGCGATCAGCCCCCCGGCCCGCACGATCTCCGCCGCGCGGGCGATGGCCCGCGCCTCCGTTCCCGGCTCGATCCGGACCCGCTCCACGCGCCGCCTCGTCAGCGCCGGCCGCCGGCCGCCGTCTCCCGAATCTTCTTGAGCCGGGCCGCCCGCTGGGCGACTTCTTTCTCTTGGCCGGCCTTGAACCCGGCGAGGCGCGCCCGGAGCTCCGGGTCTCCCTCGGCCAGGATCTGGACCGCCAGGATGCCGGCGTTCTTCGCCCCCGCCTTGCCGATGGCCATCGTCGCCACGGGCACGCCGCCGGGCATCTGGACGATCGACAGAAGGGCGTCAAGACCCGCAAGCGACGAGGAGTCGATCGGAACGCCGATGATGGGAAGGGTCGTCTCCGCGGCGATGACGCCGGGCAGGTGGGCCGCCGCCCCCGCGCCGACGATGAAAACGCGGACCCCGGCGCGGACCGCCTGGGAAACGGTAGCGCGCGTCCGCGCCGGCGACCGGTGCGCGGACGTGACCGTCATCTCGTACGGAACGCCGAACGTGTCGAGGATCTTGGCCGCCTCCTCCATTACGGGAGCGTCCGAATCGCTCCCCATCACGATCCCGACCCGCGGCCGCCGCTTCTTCATTTCGCCTCCCCCTGCGACAAGAGTCCGATGTCACGCCGGTAGTGCATGCCATCATAACGGATTTTATCCATCGCCCCATAGGCCCGTTGCCGGGCTTCCGCAAGATCCTTCCCGAGGGACGTCACGCCCAAGACGCGGCCGCCGTTCGTAACGATCCTGCCGCCCTCGGCGAGCCGCGTCCCCGCGTGGAACACGACGGTCTGGGGCCAGCGCGCCGCCTCGTCCAGTCCTTCGATCGTCTGGCCCGTTTCGGGCCGCGCCGGATACCCTTTCGCGGCGGCCACGACGCAGACGGCCGGATCGCGCTTCCACACGGCCTCGGCGCGCGCAAGCGTTCCATCGACCGCGGCCTCCATGAGATCGACCAAGTCGGATTCGAGCCGCATCAGGACGGGCTGGGTCTCCGGATCGCCGAACCGCGCGTTGAACTCAAGCACCTTGGGGCCGTCCGCCGTCAGCATGAGCCCCGCGTAAAGAACGCCGCGGAAAGGGCGTCCTTCCTTTCGGAGGCCGGCGACGGCTTTCCGGAGAACCGTCTCCTGGACCTCCTCGAAGAGCGCCCGGCCGATCCCCGGCGCCGGAGAGAACGCCCCCATGCCGCCCGTGTTGGGCCCCGTGTCGCCGTCCCCGACCCGCTTGTGATCCTGCGCCGTCTCCAGGGGGAGGATCGACGACCCGTCGCTCACGGCCATGAACGAGGCCTCCCGCCCTCTCAGGCACTCTTCGATGACCAAGCAGTCGGCCGCCTTCCCGAAGACCTTCTCGACCATCATGGCCTCGATCGCCGCGTCCGCCTCCGCGAGCGTCCCCGCAACGACGACGCCCTTCCCGGCCGCGAGTCCATCCGCCTTGACGACGATGGGCAGGCCGAGCCGTCGGACGATCTTCCGGGCGGCCTCGGGACTTGCGGCCGCGTCGAACGCGGCCGTCGGGATGCCGTGCCGGGCCATGAACTCCTTCGCGAACCGCTTGCTCCCCTCGATCTCCGCCGCGCCTCTCGACGGGCCGAAGACCCGGATCCCCTTCTCCGCGAGGGCGTCCGCCAATCCTTGCACGAGAGGCCCTTCCGGCCCGACGACCACGAGGTCGAAACCCCCGCCCGCCGCTAGCCCGCCCGCCGCCAGGGAGACGAGCCCCTCTCGGTCGTCCGTCCCGACGTCCGCGCAGTCGAAGCGCCTGCAGATCCCGCCGTTTCCCGGCGCCACCACGACCTTATCGACGCGGGGCGACTGGGCGATCTTCCAGGCCAGCGCGTGCTCCCGCCCTCCGGATCCGATCACGAGGATTTTCATCTGTCTTTCGTCGCGGAGCCTAGTATCCAGACTCTAATTACGAAACCTCCTCCGCAGATGCGTAGGTTGGGTTAGGCGCGGTTTTTTGCGCCGTAACCCAACAAAACCATTTTGGCGAATATTCGGTTCGTTGGGTTACGCGATAAAACCGCTAACCCAACCTACATGACTGTCCTTCACCGCACCCAGAGTCCAAGCCATCGCCGTGGCGAGAACCGAGCAGATCGAGGCCGCAGGGAGGCGCCGACCGGAGGCGTATCGTGAAATACGTCGAGGATTGGCGCCGGCCGAGCCAGCCGAGCCAGCCGAGAACGAAGAGATGCGATAGTTATCGCCACGGCGATCAGTGCCGGAAATGGCGCATGCCCGTAAACACCATCGCCAGACCGTGCTCGTCCGCCGCGGCCACGACCTCCGCGTCCTTGACCGAGCCGCCCGGTTGGACGATCGCCGTGACGC
>JACPZO010000095.1 GCA_016195465.1 Nitrospirota bacterium | reverse complement strand
GCTCTATCCGGACTGCATCAACGAGTCTCCGCACCTCGACGTCCTATGCCGGGGAGAGGGGGAGGAGACGATCGTCGAGCTGGTCCGGCGCCTCGCCGGGGGGCGGAACTTCAGCGACGTCCGGAACCTCTGGGTGAAGCGGGCGGACGGGGAGCTCATCAAGAATCCGATGCGGCCGTTCATCGAGAACCTGGACGCGCTCCCTTTCTCCGACCGCGATCCCGACTTCGTCGACTACCAGGCGATCATCGACTCCGACTTCGACCGGGTGATGTTCATGCTCTCCCGGGGATGTCCGTACAGCTGCACTTACTGCGGGAGCCCCGCGATGGGAAAGCTCCAGGAAGGGAAGTACGTCCGGTTCTTCTCCGTCGACAGGGCCATCGGGGAGCTGAAGGACATTCAGGCCCGGTTCAAGTTCAAGTCGATCTTTTTCGCGGACGACGTCTTCACGATCAACCGGAAGTTCGTCTTCGAGTTTGCCGAGAGGTACCGGAAGGAGATCGGCATCCCGTTCGAGGTCACGACCCGGGTCGAGAGCTCGTCCCCGGACGTCTTCCAGGCCCTGGCGGACGCGGGCTGCACGCGGGTGGCCATGGGGATCGAGTCGGGAGACGAGGAGTTCCGGCGGGCGGTCCTCAACAGGCGGATGTCGAACGACAAGATCGTGAAATCGTTCGCGTGGGCGAAGGAAGCGGGGCTCTCCACGAAGTCGTACAACATCGTGGGGTTCCCCCACGAGACGCCGGAGATCCACGAAAGGACGGTCGCGCTCAATCGCCGGCTGGACGTGGACAGCAACGTCTGCTACATCTTCCAGCCGTACCCGGGCACGGCGCTCTTCGACGTCTGCAAAGACAACCACTTGTTCAAGGAGGACGCGCCCGTAACGGAGATCGTGTCCCGGACCGATACTGTCCTGGAGCTTCCCACGTTCAAGCGGGAAGAGGTCCTCAAGAGCTATCGGAACTTCGCGTTCGAGGTCTACAAGGGTAAGTCCTGGAGGAAGGCCCTTCTCTACAAGGTGTACTATTCGCGGTTCGGGGAAGCGTTGATCCGGGTCCTCGCCCCGATCAAGAAGTTCATCCGGAACCTGGCGATGGGAACGTAGCCGGGTCATGGGAGGACCGCCGGCCGGCCCCGAAGGCTTCAACGTCCAGATCCAGATGGAAATGGACGACCCGCGAAAGTCCCTCCTCGAGAAATATCGGACGCTCGTCGTGGGGCGCCCGGGCCTTCTGCCCCTGATTCTGTACGAGTGCGTGACGACGCTCACGAGCGGCGTGCCGGGGGCGCTGGGGCTCCTCCTTCGAAAGGCGGGATACGGCCTCATTCTCGGACGCGTCGGGCGGGGGGCGGTGCTCGGGACGGGCCTCGTGGTCCGGCACCCTCATAAGGTCAAGATCGGGGACGGCGTCGTCGTGGACGACGCGTGCCTGCTCGACGCGAAGGGAAACGCGAACGCGGGGATCACGATCGGGTCTCACGCCTTCGTGGGCCGCGGGACGGTCCTCTCCTGCAAGGACGGAGACATCGAATTGGGCGAGTACGCGAACATCGGGGTCTACTGCAACATCTCGTCGAACGGCCGGATCCGGATCGGGAGCAAGGTCTTGATCGGTCCGCACTGCTCGCTTTTCGCGACGGCCCACAACATCGACCGGGCGGACCGGTCCGTTCTGGAACAAGGGTGGACGGCCCGGGGGATCGAGATCGGGGACGGGGCTTGGCTGGGCGCGGGTGTGACCGTGCTGGACGGGTGCGTCATCGGCCCCGGAGCGGTGGTGGGGGCCGGCGCGGTCGTGACGAAGTCGATACCCGCGATGGCCGTGGCGGCTGGAGTTCCCGCGCGGGTGATCCGGATGCGAACCAAAGCGGAGGAGGAGGCGTGAAGCGATCCCTGGTTCTGGTTGCGGCTGTCGTTTTTTTGATCGGACCTTCCTGCGGCAAGAAGTCTCCCACGTCGCCGCACTACTGGAACGACGGATGGGACTTCGGGACGAACGACCAGAATCTCTTTGTCGCGCTGGGCGACAGCATAACGGAGGGGGCGGGCGACAGCACCTTCCAGGGCTGCTTTATCGACTACGAGGGTTATCCGAAGCGCCTTCAGGCCAAGCTCGGGGACAAGAAGAAGGTCGTCAACGAGGGAGTCTGCGGCGAGGCCTCGGTTCATGGGGCGCAAAGGGTCAATGCCGTCCTAGCCAAATATAAGCCCGGCTACCTGCTCATTCTCTACGGCTACAACGATCGGTGCGCCTGTCAGGGCGTCATGGATTGGCTCCGAATCATCATCCAGGCGGCGAAGGCGAACAAGACGATCCCGATTATCGGGACGATGAACGGCGACAACCCCGACGTCGAAGCGATGAATCCCTTGATCCGGGACCTCGCGCGGCAGGAAGGGATCGTCGTCGCGGACATCTGGCAGGCGTTCGAGAACGATCCGCGCTACCAGCAGAACCACGACGCGCTTCTCTACCCGGACGGGTACGGGATGCATCCGAACGACGCGGGGTACGACGTGATGGCCCAGGCCTGGTACGACACGATCGTGGCGAACTTCCGGCTGTGAGATGAGGAGGAACGTCCGAAGATTACGCAGATTTCGCGGACACGGGAAACTGGAGCGTGAAATCTGCCCGAATCCGCGAAATCCGCGGATCAATTCTGGCCGGAGGCCGTATCGATGAAAGTTATGCTCTTCGTGCCGCCCGGCGGGTACTTCGCCGAGCGATGGTCCCATGGGACGATGATGCCGGCCCTGGGGCTCAGCTACATCGCCGCGGTCCTGGAGAGGGACGGCGTCGAGGTGGAGCTCGTGCCGTCCCACGTTCTGGGCCTGTCGTTTCGGGACGTGGCGCGGAAGATCGAATCGGAGCGCCCCGACGTCGTGGGAATCACGACGACGACGGAGAACCGCTTCCAGTCGTTCAAGCTCGCGTCCGCCGCCAAGGAGGCGTATCCGCCCGCCTTCGTCGTCCTGGGAGGGCCTCACCTCAAGAATACCGGCGCGGACACGCTGACGCACGTGCCCGACGTGGACGCCGTCGTCCAGGGCGAGGGCGAGGAGACGATGCGGGAGCTTTGCCGCGCGCTTGCGGCGAAGAGCGGGCTGGGCGCGGTCAACGGGCTTGTCTGGCGCGACGGGGCGGCGGTCCGGTCCAACCCGCCGCGCTTCCTTCTGCCCGACCTCAATACGCTCCCGCTTCCGGCGCGTCACCTGGAGCCGTGGGC
>JACPZO010000084.1 GCA_016195465.1 Nitrospirota bacterium | reverse complement strand
GGCTTGTTATGCGGCACTGAGCGGCTCAATGCGAACGACGTCGTTTTCGATGGACTTGGCGGCATCCCAAAGGTCCACGGCACGTTGCGCGTTCAACCAGAATTCGGGGGAGTTTCCGAATAGCCGGCCGAGCCGCAACGCCATTTCCGGACTGACGCCGCGGCGTTCGCGCAATAGCTCGTTGATCGACTGACGCGAAACCCCAACAGCGGCGGCAAGACCTGAAACCGTGAGTTCAAAATCCGGCAAGAAATCCTCCCGCAACATTTCGCACGGATGGGTTGGCCTGCGCTTCATTCCGCCCTTGTTTTCAATGCTCATTTTTCGCACCTCAATTCCGTAGGTCCCTGGCAATCCCAACCTTGAGCGGCGTGCCGGACAGAGTGTGGATTTCGTACACGCCTGGCTGTGCATGCTTCGTGCGTTGCTCGATCTCGCTGGACCGAAACCTCAGTTGACGACGTCCTTCGCATCGAGCCATCCCTTGCTTCTACCGAGCCGCCAGGCTTTGCAGTGTCCTTGCGCGGAATCCCATGATCGTCAGGCCCACGACCTCCTTCTTCGCTTCATCATACCGAACGATGACCCCCTCTCCAATGTCCGTCCCCAGCGCTGGACGCGGTTTTCCAATCGAGATGTAGAGGACATCCGCCTCTTCATCGTACTCCCAATCGAGTGTTCCGGCGCTTTCAAGGATGTTCAGCGTTTCCATATGATCACCCTCCTCTTGGACGGTGCGTTCGTGAAATATGCAGTAATGACAAACCCGTCCTCGTCGGACGCTTCCTTGTACGCAACAATGAGGTGCTTTCGCGTCAGCGGCGTTTCGGGATAAAAGCGCACGGCCAAAACCTCGCTAAAATCCCCCAAGAGGATCATATCAGGGTCGGCAATCGTTTCAACAACCTTTTCCTTCTGGCCCAGCATCTCCGGATGCCGAAGTGAAATATGCCGCCAACGCTCCTGCGATATCCGTATGGGGACGCCTTTCCTGGAATAGGTTATGATCATTCCGCTTCCTCCCAGACCGTGATGCCCCGCCGGCCATTGGCGGTTTGCACAACTTGTTCTCTGTTCTCACCGGACATCCCCGCCTTCCTCTCCTTCTTCGAAAGGGGCGTCTAGCCTCCCGCTGTCACAGCTATACCACACCCTCGATCTACCGAACCGCGCCCCGCCGCGAGGTCAGGAACTTCCGCACTTTCTCGAGCGGCCAGGCATTGACGACGTCCTTCGCTTCGAGCCATCCCTTGCGGGCGATGCCGACGCCGTAGGAGACGTCTTTCAGACCCTCGACTGAGTGGGCGTCGGGGTTGACGGCGATCTTCACCCCCTTCTCCTTGGCGTGGTGGACGAGGCGCCAGTCGAGGTCGAGGCGGAACGGATGGGCGTTGATCTCGATTGCGACGCCCAGATCGGCGGCGGCGTCAATCACCTGCCCCATGTCCACCGGATACCCTTCCCGCGAGAGAAGAAGGCGCCCCGTCGGGTGGCCGAGCATCGTCACGGATTTGTTCTTCATCGCCTTGACGATCCGCCGCGTGGCCTCGGCCTCAGTCATGTTGAACTTCGAGTGGATCGAGGCGATCACGAAATCGAACGTAGCGAGGACTGAGTCCGGGTAGTCGAGCGACCCGTCGGGGAGGATGTCGCACTCGATCCCCTTGAGGAGCGTCAGCCCGGACAGTTTCCCACCCAGGGCGTCGATCTCCTTGTGCTGTTTCTTGACGTCGGCCGCATCGAGGCCGCCCGCGTACCTGGCCGAGCGCGAGTGGTCGGCAATCCCGAGGTAGGCGTAGCCGAGCTTCTTGGCGGCCAAGGCCATCTGCTCCAGCGTCGCCGTCCCGTCGGACGCCGTCGTGTGGACGTGGAACAGGCCGCGGATGTCCTTCTCTTCCACCAGGTCCGGGATCTTTCCCGCCTCGGCCGCCGCGATCTCGCCGGCATCCTCGCGCATCTCCGGCGGGATATAGGCCATCCCGAGTTTGCCGAAGATATCCTCCTCGCTCTTGCAGGGCGTCTTCCGCTCCCCCTTGAAGAGGCCGTACTCGTTCAGCTTGTACCCCGCCTTCTTCGCGATCCCCCGCATCGCCGTGTTGTGGTCCTTGCTCCCCGTCAGGTACATGAGGGCGAACGGGAATTCCTCTTCCGAGACGGCGCGGAGATCGGCGTTGATTCCGCTCTTCAGGCGGATCGATGTCTTGGTCTCGCCCTTGGCGATGACCGACTCGACCTCGGGCAGACCGGCGAAGAACTCCATCAGGGGGCCCGGCTTCACGGTCGCGGCCACGATGTCGATGTCCTTCACGACCTCCTTGCGGCGCCTGAGCGACCCGGCGATCTCGGCCCGCGTGACGCCCCTGAATCCCTTGATCTTCTCCAGTAGAACGCCCGCGCTCTGAAGAGCGAAGTCGATGTGGAACTGGCCCTGGGTCTTTTTGATGTAAGCGATCCCTTCCAGGATCTTCTCCTGGGAACGCGCCCCGAACCCTTCAAGATCGATGAGCCGGTTCTCGTTGCAGGCGTACTCCAGTTCGCCGACCGTCGAGATCCCGAGCGCATCGCAGATCTTCTTGACCTTCTTGGGGCCGAGACCGGGGATGGCGAGGAGGTTCGTGATCCCTTCGGGGAGGGAGGACTTCAGCTCCTCGTAGTACCTGAGCCGGCCGGTCTTGACCAGCTCCGCGATCTTCTCGGCGATCCCCTCGCCGATTCCCTTGATCTCGCGGAGATCCCCCGTCGCGACGAGATCGCCGATATCGCGGTCGGTCCCCGCCAGCGCCCGCGCCGCGTTGTGATAGGCCCGGACCTTGAAGGGGTTCTCCCCCTTGATGTCCAACAACTCGCCGATCTCTTCGAGCACCCGCGCGACTTCTTCTTTCGTCATGGTTCAGATTCCCGAAAGCGATCCGCAGATTTCGCAGATCGAAATAAAATCCCCCCTGCCCCCCTTTTTCAAAGGGGGGGATTGTTGACCATTCACCGATTCACCGATTCACCCATTCACCGATTCACCCATTCACCGATTCACCCATTCACCGATTCACCGGCAATATTCTTCCTCACGATCTCCAGGTTCCTGGCGATTCGCCTGCGCCCGGCTCGGGCAAGCGACGTTCCCCCGAACTTCTTGCGGAACGCCCCTTCCGACAGCCCTTCCGCGGCATCCAGGGGGAGATGGGAACCCGGACCGGCTGAGGGCCAGAATTCCGGTTCGTCCGCGATCGTCCCCGCCGGGTTGTGGGGGCAGACTTCCTGGCAGACGTCGCACCCGTAGGCCCAGTCGCCCATCCGTCCCGCCAGGGCGGGATCGATCTCACCCCTGTGCTCGATCGTAAGATACGAGATACAGCGCCGGGCGTCCAGTACCCGCGGCTCGACGAGCGCCCGCGTCGGACAGGCGTCGAGGCAGAGCGTGCATCCGCCGCAAGGGTCCCGAGAAGCGGAAAGGGGGAGGGGGGAGAGGGGGAAGGGGGGCGTACGACTCCAGAGTTCGAGATCGGTCAGGACCACCGCCAGAAAAACGTAGGAACCGACGCCGGGGGCGATGAGGAGCGTGTTCTTGCCGATCCCCCCGATCCCCGCCTCGCGCGCCCAGGATTTCTCCGCGACCGGACCGGCGTCCACGAACGGGCGGAACGCCGCCTTCGCTCCAAACCGCTCCCGAAGCCGGGAAATCAGCGCGGACAGCCGCCCCCCGATGATTTCGTGGTAGTCCTTTCCCCACGCGAACATCGAGACTCGGGCATGGGCGCCCGACGGCGCCGGAGGATCTCCGGGAAAGTATGGGACGCCGAGAACGATGACCGACCGGGCGCTCGCGAGCAGAGTCTCCGGACGGAAGCGCCGCTCGGGCTCCCGCTCCAGGAACCGCATCGTGCCGTGAAAGGACCGGCCAATCCATCGGGCGAACGCCCGCTCGTCCTCATCGAGCGGCCGCGGGCGGGCGACGCCCGCGACGGCAAAACCGGCCTCTCGGGCAAGGAGACCGATCCCCTCCACGGGTCAGGCCGGCTGGTCCCGACGTTGGGACTCGAGAAACCGCTCGACGAAAGTGTAGACCTCGGCCGGACCGAACGGTTTGGAGAGGCACCGATCGCGGCGATCCCCCAGAAAGACGCGCGTCGCCTCCGTAACGGTGTCTCCCGACATGAAGACGATCCGGGACTCAAGGCCGGGGAAATCCGTCCGGACCCGGTCGTACAGTTCCATCCCCGAGAGCCCCGGCATCTTGATGTCGGTCAGGATCAGGTCGAAGGAGCGTTTCTTCAGCTTCCTGAGGGCGGCGTTCCCGCTCGGGGCCGTCTCGACGGCGTATCCCTTTTCCTTGAGCGTGTCGTAGAGAAGCGAGAGGATCGACGGTTCGTCGTCGGCGACCAGGATCGCCTTCTTCGCGCCGCCCCGGCCGTCCGAGCCGACCCCGGATGTCCGCGCGGCGGCCGGGTCCTCTTCCGAAGGAACAGCCGTCCTGAGAGGGAGATCGATCGTGAACGTCGTCCCCTTCATCGGCTCGGAAGCCACGCGGATACTTCCCCCGTGCTCATGGATGATCTGCTGGGCCAGGGCCAGCCCGAGGCCAGTCCCCCGCCCCGGCGGCTTCGTCGTGAAGAACGGATCGAAGACCCGCGCCACGTGGTCCGGACGGATGCCGGGACCGTCGTCCTTCACGGTGACGCGGAGCCAATTCTCCCCGTGCTCGTCGGTCTGGCCGGTCTTGAGGAACAGCGTCCCTCCGACATGGCTGTCGGCCATCGCCTGCAGGGCGTTGGTGATCAGGTTCACGAAGACCTGTTCGATCCGGTGGAAATCCCCGATCGTCACGGGAAGGTCCGGATCGAAATCGGTCTCCACGCGGATGTTGTTGACCCTGAGCTCGTAAGCGACGAGCTCGATGGTCGTTTCGAGGAGGCCGTTCAACCCGACCGGCTTCCACTCTGGATCGTGCGACCGGGAGAACGCGAGGAGGTTGCTCACGATCTTCTGCATCCGGATCGCCTCTCGGTTGATCCGATCCAGGGGACCGCGGACGGACGAGGCGTCCGGGCGGGATAGGAGAAGCTGGGAATACCCCATGATCCCGGTCAGGGGATTGTTCAGTTCGTGGGCGACTCCGGCGATGAGCTGGCCGATCGCCGCCAGTCTCTCGGACTGGATCATCCGCCGCTCGACCTCCTGTTTCTCGGTCACGTCCGTGCCGACCCCGAGTACCCCCATCGGCCGATTCCGGTCGGAGACGATCGTGGACAACGTGACCAGAACCGTCCGGATCGTCCCGTCCGGACGACGGACCGAGATTTCCCGGTTCAGGACGCGGCCTTCCCGCCTCAGGGCGGTCTGAACTTCGCGGAGTTCCTCCGGACTGGCGTAGAAAGCCCTGGACGGCCGCCCGATGAGGTCCCGTGCCGAGAGGCCCGTCAGCGCGCACGTGGCCTGGTTGACCGCCGTCATTCTCCCGCGCAAATCGGTCGTGAAGATGGCGCTCGGAGAGCTCTCGAATATCCGGAGGAGAGAGTGATGAGTCCTGAAGAAGTCCTTCGTCCGTTCCGCCAGGGCGTGCTCGAGCTTGCGCTTCTCTTCAAGCAGGGCGGCGTCGGTCATCTGGAGCTGTTCGGCCATCCGGTTGAACGACTCGGCGAGAAGACCGAGCTCTTCCACGGCCGGACGTTCGACCCGCCGGCCGTGATGGCCGGAGGCCACGTCGGAGATGGCCGACGAGACCGACCGGATTGGCCGGACGACCGAGCTCAGGAACAGGTAAAGGAGGACGGCTTCGACAATGAGAAGAACGACCGTCGGAGGCGCCACAAGGGTGACGACTTCGCGGAAATCGGGGGCGGGCGCCCTGAGCGACCGGTCCACGCGGGCGACGCCGACCACGCGCCCCG
>JACPZO010000083.1 GCA_016195465.1 Nitrospirota bacterium | reverse complement strand
TGGCCCTGAACCCCCTCTTCGGGCATGAGCTTCGCTTCGAGTTGTCCGGTTTCCGCTCCCGCCGGGTGCGGAGCCACCGCATCATCTACCGATACAACGAACCCGAGAAGACCGTGGATGTTCTCTACGTTGGGCCCCGGAAGGACGTATACGAGAGCTTCCGGGATCTGCTCGCGGCCGCGAAGGAAGGTTGATCCGGCAAAACGGCCTCAAGGAGCACACCGAAGCAGGTTCGCCGTCCTGTCGGAAAGCCTCGAATCGTTCCCATCTGCGCCAATGCCATCCAGATTTTGAGATTGTTCTTCTGCTTCTTCCACTCAGAGCAGATATTGAGCCTCTCATGCCGGGACAATGAGACATCCGCTTATCAAGGTTCCCATCACCGCGCGGCCGACGTCGAGACTGTCTGCGTTGCGGCATAATCACCCACCCAATGCCGCAAGTCGGCAAAGTTGGCTGCGTCCAGTGCGGCTCTTCCCAGCGCGCCCTGTTTCCCTGTCGATGGACATTCCGCCCCGGACACACCACCGCCGGTCCCGGATCGCGGAAAAGAAGTCCCGGCGTGAGGAGTATTGACAATAGGTATACGATAAGTATAGATAATATACCATGGATTTTGATTTTGACCCCAAGAAGAGCACCCGTAATAGGGAAAAGCACGGAATCGATTTCCTTGAAGCCCAAGCCCTTTGGGACGATCCGGACTTTGTCGAAGTTCCCGCCAGGACAAGTGATGAGCCGAGATTCGTGGTGATCGGAAGAATTTCAGGCAAACATTGGTCGGCGGTCGTCACCTATCGAAGCGAACGGATCAGGATCATCTCCGTTCGGCGTTCGCGGAAGGAGGAGGTTGAAATATATGAAAGCCGCGAAGTTTGACAAGCGATTCGACGAAGGCGGAAGCGTCGCAAAGTATCTCGACCTGTCGAAAATCAGGAGACCTAAGCAGGAGCAGAAGAGGGTAAACGTGGATTTTCCTTTGTGGATGATTCACAGGCTGGACAGGGAGGCGAGACGCCTGGGCGTCCCCAGGCAATCAATCATCAAGGTCTGGGTGGCGGAGCGATTGGAGAAGACGGCTTGAGACGCGAACGTTCGCTCGGCCGACTCGGGCAGTTCATCCTCGTCGCCAACGGCCGAACAAGGACGGCGGGACACGGATCGGATCGCTAGACACACCTCAACCCCACGCCTGCTCGCCGGCGGCGCAACGCCTCTTGGACTGCATTGACATTCTCTTAGTGTCTCCCGTAATATAGAAACATGGCAAAATCGCAGTTAGTGGCAGTTTCCACTCATATTGCATCTGATGGGCGCGTTGTGATCCCCACCCGCATCCGGAAACAAGCGGGGCTCAGCGGAGGGGATGCCCTCGTCGTCTGGGTTGAAGACGATCGGATCGTTCTTCGACGGCGGGAACAAGTCGAGGAAGAACTCTGGCGGCAATTCGAAGGCGTCAAGAAGAGCCTTTCGTCCGACCTCATCGCGGACCGCCGCAAGGAAGCGCGCCGTGAAGCCAAGCAAAAGCGTCTCTAGCGTCCTCGACGCGTCCGCCATCCTGGCCTACCTCGGCCGGGAATCCGGCTTCGAGCGGGTACAGGCCGCCCTCCGCGCCGGAGCGGCGGTCAGTACGGTCAACCTTTCGGAGGCGATGGGAAAGGTTGTTGAAGCCGGGTTTGATCCCGTCCAAATCGCGTCCAGGCTCACCGCTCTCGGCCTGATCCCACACGACTTCACGCAGGCCGACGCACTCACCGTTGCCCAGTTGCGGCTTCAAACGCGATCCCTGGGCCTGGCTCTGGGTGACAGGGCGTGCATGGCCCTTGGACGGCGGCTCGGCCTCCCCGTCCTCACTGCCGACCGCATCTGGCAGCGCGGCTCTTTCGGCGTCAGGGTTGTCCTGATCAGCTAGTGCCCAGTTTCCACTGCACCCTTGGCCTGGCCGCCATTCTCTGCGCGAATCCATCTCAAGCGTTCCCGCTACCAGACGTACTTCAACCCCACCTTGACCGTCGTCTGCTCGCTCTTGGCTTTGTAATCGATCCCGTGTTCCCACTGAGTTGAGGACAGTCCGGCATCGCGGCGTAGCACACTTGGTTCTGTTTGCCTCAGTACACGAGATCAAAGGTGAGCTCCATACATGCGTCGACCTTCACGTTCCAGTATCTACAGACTGATTCATTCGCGGCATTGCAGACCAGCAACGTGTGGTTCCCCTCTTTCGTGTCCCGCCTGTCTTGCGCTCCCGGAGATACCGTTGTCCAGTAGACCCCGTCAAACCAGACCTTAACGGTGTCGCTTACCTTGTTGTTGAAGATAAACTCCTCACCGCACAAGCCAAGGTTCGACGACGTCTGGTTGTCGCACCCGATGAGCCCAAGAACAAGCAACAAACCCGAGATAGCCGCAACGGAGGCCGCCCGGCTGGGTGACGGAGAGAAGGTTTCCCTGGGCGTCGTAGCTGAAGCCGGTCACGTCCAAGGCGTCCGTTCTCGGGCCGTCGATGCTCGCGATCTGGCCGTTGGTGGTGTAGGTGTAGGTTGTGACGTAGGCGTAAGGCGCCCCGCCGCCCAGAAGGCCCTGCTCCGTGCGCTTGGCCAGGTTCCCCTTGGGGTCGCGAAGGCGGTCGAGAGTGCAGAAAGGACAGATCGTCATAAATAGAAACTACGTCCCCCTTGTTGCACCGGGCCGACGCGGCCATGACCCGCAGGCCTGGAAGATCGAGAACCGGCAGAGCTTCGGGATCGGAACGGCCGATGTACCCTTTCACGGCGTCATTGAGCCATCCCTCTGGCAATCCGAATTCCTTGGCGATCTCCCGCGCCGCCTCGTAGATTTCGGTCTTGGGCGCGAAGACGGCGTCGACGTCCTTCGTCGCGCGCCGGGCGTCGAAGGCCAGGGCCATGGCGGCGCCCCCAACGAGGTACAGATCCCCGCGGATCCCGCGCGCGGAGAGCCGTTCCGCCAGGGCCGTAAAGCAACGGATGATCTCGGCACGATCCAAGGATTCACCGCCCGCTCAACAACGCTTAAGCTCCGTATCGTCCACGAAGATGCCCCGCCGCCTGAAAGAGGCCGGGCTCTGGACGAGGGCGATCGCGTGCAGGCTCTTGAACGTCGTCGGAAACCACCATCGGTCCAGGAATCGGCCGGGCTCGGCTGCCCAGGAAGGAACCGGGAGACCGTAGTGGAGCGCCATGTGTTCCGCAAGGGCCCCCAAATAGGCGTCGAACCGCGGATCGCCGACCCGCTCCGGGCGTTCCAAGATCATCCGGACGCGCCCGGCGCCATCGGCGGCGTAGAAATCGTCCAGGAACTCGCGGACGCAGAGCCAGGGGTCCTCCTCCTCTCTCATGCGTTCAGCGGTTCTTCGAAGAGAAAGCTGCTTGTAGGCAACAACCGCCATGACACTCCTCCGCGCGTATGCGAAAGATAACACCAAGATGCTCTCCCGGCAAGGTTGAAGCGGCTCTCTCGATCCTCGCGGGATCGCTTGAAAGCGACTGACCGGTCGGGGAGACTATCTCTCCCCCGCCAACCCCTCCGCCTCCGCGACCATCTCCTCGATGAACGAAAGTCCCGCATCCCAAAAGCCGGGGGCCTCGATGTCGATCCCGAGCCGGGCGAGGAGGTTCTTCGGGGAATCCGACCCGCCCGCGGCCAGGAGGTCGATGTACTTCGGCACGAACGATTCCCCTTCCCGCTTGTAGATCTGGTAGAGCGAGAGGACGAGAAGCTCCGCGAACGCGTAGGCGTAGCAATAGAAGGGCGTGTGGACGAAGTGGGAGATGTACCGCCACCAGACGGCGTATCCGTCCGTAAGGGTGACGGAATCGCCGAACATCGCCCGGTTGACCTCCATCCAGATCGCGTCGGCCTTCTCCGCCGCCACCTCCCCCTCCTCCCGCCGGGCGCGGTGGAACGCCTGCTCGAACCGCGTGAGCGCGACTTGCCGGAAGACCGTGGCGAACGTGTCCTCGATCTTTCCCGCGAGGAGGGCAAGCCGCCGTCGGGGGTCTCCTTCTTTCTCGACCAGGTGACGGAAGGTGATGATCTCCGCCGTCACGGACGCCGTCTCGGCCATCGTGAGCGGCGTGTCGTGGTGGAAGATCCCCTGGCCGCGCGAGAGGTATTGGTGGACGCCGTGTCCCAGCTCGTGGGCGAGCGTCATGACGTCCCGCGGGCGGCCGGCGTAGTTCATCAGGATGTAGGGGTGGACGGACGGGACCGTCCCGTGGGAAAAGGCCCCCCCATGCTTCCCCGGACGCATCTCGCCGTCGATCCACCGGCGGTCGAAGAAGAGGCGCGCGATGTCGCCCAGGGCGCCGGAGAAACCGGAGAACGCGGCCAGCACGGTTTCCCTCGCCTCTTCCCAGGGCGCGGCGCCGCCGGCCTCTTCGAGAGGGGCGTACCGGTCGTAGTCGTAGAGCGTGTCGTACTCCAGGAGACGCCCCTTGAGACGGTAGTACCGGGCGACGAGATCGTAACGCCGCTCGCAGGAGCCGAGCATCGCCTCCACGATCTCCCCCGTCGTCTCGTTGTCCAGGTTCCGGGCGGACATCGGGTCGGGGAAACGCCGGAGGCGATTCACCACGGCGTGGTCCGCGATCAGCGTGTTGAAGACGAAGGAGTGCAGATGGCCGTCGCGCTTGAGCCCCTCGGTCAGCCCTTCCGCGGCGGCGCGGCGAGCCTCCCGGTCCGGGTCGTGAAGGAGGGCCAGAGCCTCGGCCTCGGTGAGGGGGACCGTCCCGCCGCGGCGCGAGACCGGGAACCGCGCCCGCGCCGTGATCTCGTCGAAGAGGCGTGAGAATGCCCTTTCGGCCGTGTTGGCCTTCGCCTCGAGAATCTGCTCTTCCGGCTCGGAGAGGGCGTGGGGACGAAAACGCCGGGCGCGCTCCAGGTAGTGCCTGTACCGCGCAATGAGCGGATCGGCCGTGATCCGCCCGGCCGCCTCGTCGGGCAGGCGCATCCACTCGAGGTCGAAAAAGAGAACGCGGCGCCGAACCTCGGTCCCCTTTTCCATCATCTTCTGCAGGAGCGCCCCGTGGGCCGGCTCCTCGCTGTTCGAGGAAAAGAGGAGTTGGGCATAGGCCGCCGCCTTTGAAGCCGTCTCCAGGATCCCCTCCAGAGACGTAAGGGCTTCCCGAAGAAGCGCGGGAGCCAGGGACGGATCGGCGATCCGGCTGCGGTAGTTCGCTTCGAAATCCGCGGCCATCCCCAGCGCCAGCGCAAGGTCCGCCTCGATCCGAGGATCGTCCGCCCCGGCGTACAGGTCCGACAGGTCCCACGTGGCGGCGATTTCTTCAGGGTCGGTCACAAATATTCCTCCGAGGGTTGCCTTACTGGAAAATTTTGCTAGATTATTAACAGTCTAAGAATAGGGACAACACCCATTGCCGAAATCCCTCCCAAGGCAAGGCTAAAGCCTTGCCCTACATTTCCTACCTTTTTTGTAGGGCAACCCTTTAGGGTTGCAAATCTTTACCTCCCTTTTCCAAAGGGAGGAATTTCCCCTCTTTGGAAAAGAGGGGCCAGGGGAGATTCTATAAGAACGTGTCCATACTATTCTGGAATCGTTAATAAGAGAATGGCCGCAGCCCGACAATGACAAACACACGAAAAATCGTTCGATGCATGGCCGTTCTGGCCGCCCTGGGATCGGCCGTTCCGGCCTCGGCCGGCCCGATCGGCGTACCGGGCGCCGTCCTCTCCGCCGGAAGGGCGGCAATATCGGCAGAATACGACAACGCGTCGCGGGATGTCGAGCTTGGAGTCGCGGGAATCGGCGTCTCGACCCCGGCGTTCGGCGCGGATCGCCTGATGGGCCGGCTCTCCTTCGCGCTGACGAACGACCTGGAGCTCTTCGGCCGGGCCGGCGGGGCCAAAGCCGTCAGCAAGGGCGCCCTCTTCGAGGGAGACTTCGGGACCGCGTACGGCGTCGGAGTCCGGTGGACGATCCTCGGCCTGCCGGGGGTCCGCCTTGGGACCGTCCTGCAGGGGACCAAGTTCACGACCGAGGACAAGCACGGCTGGGCCGAGGTGATCTGGCGGGAGTACGAGGCGGCGGTCGGCCTGTCCGGATCCCTCGCGGGAATCCATCCATACGCCGCGATCGTCTACTCCCGCGTGGAAGCCGAGGCGTCGAAGGCGGCAAGCGTGTCGCTCGCCTCGCTCGGCGTCTCCAGCTCGATCAGGGAGAAAGACCCGATCGTCTACGTTGTGGGCATCGAAGGGTTCCTCACGCCCGGCTTCGCTCTGGGAGCGGAGGCGCGGACGGGCGGCGAGCGCGCGATCGGCGTCCGGATGACGTTCGCCTGGTAGGCGGAATCCCATGGACATCGCTAATCTCACGGGCCAGTTCCTGATCGCCGTCCCCTCGCTCCTGGATCCCAACTTTGCCCGGACGGTCGTTCTCCTCTGCCGGCACGACGCCGACGGCGCCATGGGGCTCGTCGTCAACCGGCACTTGGGAATCGGCATGGACAGGGTCCTCCGAGGGATCGGCCTCGACGGCCGGGGCTGGGAGGCCGAACCTGTCCATTACGGCGGCCCCGTGGAGCCGGAAAGAGGATTCGTTCTCCACACACTGGGCTCGATCCGCAGGCCGGCGCGGAACGCCGTTTTCGAGAGTTCCCTCAAGGTCACGGACGAGATCGTCCTCACGATCTCCCAGGACGTCATCCGCCGGATCGCCGGGGGACGCGGTCCGGAAAAAGCCCTCGTGGCATTGGGATACGCCGGCTGGGCCCCCGGCCAGCTCGAAGCCGAGATCGTGTCGGACGGCTGGCTGATCGCTCCGCCCGATCCGGGCGTCATCTTCGACGTTCCCATCGGGAAGAGATGGGACACGGCCGTCCGAAACCTGGGGATCGACCCCGCCCGCCTCGTGCCCAGCCGAGGAAACGCCTGAGTCCCGATCGGTTTCCCGAAACGGCGTAGGGGCGGACCTGCGTGTCCGCCCCCATTCAACGGGCGCACACACGGGTGCGCCCCTGCATCATCCCGCCAGGAATCTTCCGACCCCGCCTCAAACTTCGCTAAAGTCCCGCCCCGATTGTTCCGATAGATTCGTCAATACCGTCCCTCCGCAGGCCCCGCAAAGCGGGGCGGCGAGGAGGCAAACCCCGCACGGAGGCAGAAGATGTCCAGCCACGAACCGTCGAGACATTTCGACAGGCTGGCCGACAGGCAGGCCGGCGGCCGGGGACTCTCGTCGATTCTCCTCGATCCCGCCGTCAAGCTTCTCAACCGTCTCAAGTACGCCCAGAAGTTCGGCCTGATCGGCCTCACGCTCATCATTCCGCTCGTCCTCTTCATGGTCCTCTACATCTCCCAGACCAACGCGCAGATC
>JACPZO010000089.1 GCA_016195465.1 Nitrospirota bacterium | reverse complement strand
AGGATTGTGTCTAGTTTGGATTACAGATCAATATTTTGTGTGTACCGGCCTTAAGACAGCCGCCTCCACGCACTCCTTTTCTTCCACACCCTCCCATATCGGCCAAGCAACTTCAAACCTTAAGTGCCCGAAATACCACAGACTCAAGCCGTCTTCCCCAACAACTCCCGTCTCCCGGTTTCCTTTCCCAGGAAGGTCCGGCGGCGGCCGGCAAGCCCGCCTAATGCTTGTCGTGTGTTTGGTTGGAACTATACCAAAAAAAAGATCCGGTTGCCTCAAAATTTCCGAAAGGCATTGACCCAACGGACCGGATTCGATAAATTAATGAAGAACATCCCCTCATGGATCTGGGAAGGCGATTACATGCCCGTGGTGGATTGCCAGGGACTGGTCAAGGACTACGCCCTCGGCAAAACGATCGTTCACGCGCTCAGGAACGTCTCCCTCTCCGTTGACGAGGGCGACTTCCTGGCCATCGTCGGTTCGTCCGGCAGCGGAAAAACCACTCTCCTGAACATGATCGGGTGCATCGACACACCCGATGCTGGTGCGATCTCGATCGACGGTCAGCCGACCGGCGGCCTTTCCGCGGATGACCTTGCCGACGTCCGTTCACAGAAAATCGGCTTCATCTTTCAGACGTTCAACCTCATTCCGGTCCTCTCCGCCGTTGAAAACGTCGAATACCCGCTCCTGCGCCACCGCTTGTCCTCGAAGGAACGGCGCGACCGCGCTCTGAACGCCCTGGAGATGGTGGAACTCGGCCACGTGGCCCGGCACAAGCCGAACGAGCTCTCCGGGGGCCAGCGCCAGCGCGTGGCGATCGCCCGGGCCCTGGCGATCAATCCGCGCATCGTCCTGGCCGACGAGCCGACGGCCAACATCGACCACAAGACAGGAATGAACATCCTGAACCTCATGAAGAGGATCAACAAGCAGGCCGGCACGACGTTCATCTTTTCGACGCACGACCCGAAGGTCATGGAGATGGCCGAACGCTTGGTCGAGCTTGAAGACGGGGAGATCACCACGACGGGCACCTACCGCCGCTGGGACCCGACCGGCGCCCTGGCGCACCTCTCGCACCATATCGACGACATCATCGACAATATGTTCGAGCACGAGTACTAGAATGGCGCTCTCGCCAAGGTCCAGCTCGACGCTCCAGGCCCTCCGGATCGCGTTCCGGAACATTTTCAGGAACAAGGTCCGGACGGCCATCACGCTCGCCGCGATCGCGTTCGGGGGGATCTCCCTCATCCTCACGGGAGGATTCATCCGGGACATCTTCGAACAGCTCAGAGAAGCCACGATCCACTCGCAGCTCGGCCACCTGCAGGTCTACCGCGAGGGATTTTACGAGAAAGGAACCGCCCAGCCCTTTCAGTACATGATCCCGGAACCCGAGAAGGTTCGCGAGACGATCGCGGCGACGCCGGCCGTCTCGTTCGTCACCCCGCGGCTCGAGTTCTCCGGTCTCCTTTCGAGCGGCGAGACGACGACTTCCTTCCTGGCTCAAGGCGTCGATCCCGCGATGGAGAAGCGCCTGGGCACGTTTGTCGTGATGGCCGAAGGCGACTACCTGTCGGCCGGCGACCGGTACGGGGCGATCCTGGGACGGGGACTCGCGGCCAGCATCAACGTCAAAGTCGGTGACACGGTAACCCTGCTCACGAACACGCGCGCCGGCTCGATCAACGCCATCCAGATCAAGGTACGGGGGATTTTTTACACTTTCTACAAGGAATACGACGACCGCGCCCTCAAGATCCCTCTCGAGACAGCCCAGGAACTGCTCCAGCACGACGGCATCCAGAGCCTGGTCGTCGTGCTGAAGCGGACCGACGACACGGAAGCAGTCAGAGAGAAGCTTGCCGCGTCCTTCGCGGAGACCCGCCAGCCGATCGAGATCAAGTCATGGACCGAACTGGCCGAGTTCTACCAAAGGGTCGTGGACCTTTATTCCCGCCAGTTTAACGTGATCAAAGCGATCATCACGATCGTCGTGATCCTTTCCATCGGCAACACGATGAGCATGTCGATCTACGAGCGAACCGGCGAGATCGGGACCGTCATGGCCATCGGATCGAGGCGCCGTTCGGTCCTCCAGATGTTCCTGCTCGAGGGGCTTGTCCTGGGCATTCTCGGGGGTCTCGCGGGCCTCCTCCTGGGAATTCTCCTGGCCCAGATCGTCTCCTTCATCGGCATCCCGATGCCTCCGGCGCCAGGTTCCACCGTTCCCTACACGGCCCGGATCCAAGTCTATCCCGGCATTCTCGGTTTCGCTCTCGGACTCTCGATCGTCACGTCGATCATCTCCTCCATCTACCCTTCACTCAAGGCGTCGCGGCTCGAGATCGTCGACGCGCTCAGGCACAACGTATGAGAAGACCGCTCAAGTTTGTTCTTGTTTGGACCCTACTCGTCCTGGCGATGACCGGCCCCCCCTCCGCACAGGCCGCGACCGCCGATGACCCCGAAGAAATCGTCCGACGGGCTGACAGGGTCCGCGGTCCGGAAGGCAACTTCGCGACGTCCGTCACCATCACGTCCACGCGCCCCAATTCCGAGCCGCGAGTCGCGGAGTACGAGGTCCTGATCAAGGACTGGAACAGGTCGCTGACGAAGAGCCTGGCTCCGGCTCGGGAGAAGGGCCGCATCCTGCTCATGATCGGCGACGACCTCTGGCTCTTTATGCCGAAGATCGACCAGCCTGTCCGGATCTCGATGCAGCAGCGCCTCATGGGTGAGGTCGCCAACGGCGACATCGTCCGGACGGACTTCTCCGGCGACTACACTCCCGCGATCTTGAAGAGCGAAGAGACGGACGGCAAGCAGGCCTGGGTCCTCGAACTCAAGGCCAAACGGCCTTCGGTGACGTATCATAGAATCGTATATTGGGTGCAGAAGAAGACGTACCACCCCCTCAAGGCGGAGTTCTATTCGATCTCGGGCACGCTCCTCAAAACGGCCGCGTATGAAGACTACAGGCAGGCGGCGGGGCGCCTTCGGCCAATGCGCCTTGTTCTGTCGGACCCGCTCATCCGGGGACAGCGGTCGGTGATGCAGTACGAGAACATGAAGACCCGAAACCTCCCGGACAAGTATTTCACCAAGGACTATCTGAAAAAGCTCTCTGACTGATCTTGTGATGGAGAAGAATCGGCGATAACAAACGGCCTTCAACCCTTAAACACACAAGGAGGTGCCCCATGCCCTCTTTTCTCGCGCTCCTGCTCCTGGTCGTAGCGATTGCCGCTCCGTCGATCGCCCACGCTGACGGCGTGGACCCCCTCACCCTGTCCCTCTCCCCGGAGGAGAGAGGGGAAGGCAAGGGGAGAACGCCTCCTTCGTCCGCAACGCTCCTCGCCCAAGCGGCGGTCGAAGATCCATTTGCCGACATCGCAAAGACGGCCGCGGCCAAAGCCCCCCGAAAGTCGCCCCTGTCTTTTTGGATCCGGGAAGAAGCGGCCTACCGCACAACCTCGCCGGAGGACTGGTCGAAGATCAAGACCGTCGGCGCCCTCTCCATCAGCCAGCGCCTCTCCGAGGCGGTCAAGTTCAAGGTCTCCGGGCGGGGGTACTACGACGCGGTCTTCGATGCCGTTGACACGTACCCGAAAGCGGTAAAGGACGACCAGCAGAAGGAAGCGGTCCTGCGGGACACGTTCGTCGATGTCTCCCTTGGCGATTTCGACGCCCGCATCGGCAAGCAGACCGTGGTCTGGGGCGAGGCGGTCGGCCTCTTCTTCGCCGACGTCGTCAACGCCAAGGACCTCCGCGAGTTCGTTCTGCCCGATTTCGATTACATTCGGACGCCGCAGTGGATGGCCGACCTCTCGTACCAGATCGGCCCCGTCCGCCTGGAGGCCGTCTGGATCCCCGTCCTCGACTTCAACCGGTTCGCGAAACCCGGGGCGGAGTTCGCCTATGCTCTGCCGCCCCTTCCGGCTGGGACGGAGGTCGCCCTGAACGATGCGAAGGAGCCGGACAACAAGACCAAGAACTCCGACGGCGGCGGACGCCTCTCTTTCCTCGTCTCGGGATGGGACATCGGCCTCTTCTATTTCTACGCCTGGGACCGTTTCCCGACGTACTTCCGGACGGTTGACGCGAACCCCGCCACGGGCAAACCGCGGGTCACGTTCGATCCCGAGCACACGCGGATCAAGCAGACCGGCCTCACGGTGAGCAAGTCGGTCGATCCCGTCGTCCTCCGGGCCGAGTTCGTCTACGCCCAGGACCGTTACTTCCCTGTCACCGACCTCGCCACGCCGCGGGGCGTGCTCAAGAAAGACTCCCTGGACGCCTTGATCGGCCTGAGCTACACACCCTCCCGATACCTGGACACGAACGTGCAGATCTTCGAGCGGGTCATCCTCGCCCATGAGGACAACCTCGTCGATCCAAAATACGACTCGTCCGTCTCGCTCCAGCTCGTGGGAAAACTCCTGGACGGGAAGCTCAAGCCGGAGGTCCTGGGAATCACGAGCCTTCGCCGGAACGACCACATGGTCCGGCCCCGGATCTCTTACTACCCGGCCGACTCCTGGCGGCTCACGGTAGGGTACGACGTCTTCGGCGGCGTCGAGACCGGCCTCTTCGGCCAATTCGCCGGCAAGGACCGCGCCTACGCGGAGGTGCAGTACACGTATTGACGGGTAGGGCGGCGCGCCTGGGCCGCCCGCGCCTGGGCCGCCCGCGGTTGACCGGCGCATTGGGATTCGTTATCCTCGCGGCATGGGCCTCCGCCAGAAAGCCAAGATTCGCCGGGAATGGACGATCGAAACGCTTCGGGGCTCCCTCGCGCCGCTGGCGAATGACCCCATGATCCGGCTCGTCGTTCTCTTCGGGTCGGTCGCGGGAGGGGCGCCCGAGCTCGCCCACGACATCGACTTGGCTTTCCTGATGGACGGCCGGATCGACATCGTCGGACTGACAAACAAGATTTCGCCCCTTTTGCGCGAGGACGCCGTGGACATTGTGGATCTGCGCCGGGCCTCGCCGCTCCTGGCGGCTCGCGTGGCCCTGCAAGGCGTTCCGCTCTTCGAGCGCACGCAGGGGGAATTCGCCTGCTTTCGCTCCCTGGCGTGGCGGCGCTACGTGGACACGGCCAAGCTTCGGCGGCTCCAGCACGAGTCCCTCCATCGATCGCTCGCGGCGTGGACGTCCACATGACCGCGTTGGAAAGGGACCTTGTCCGCCGCAAGTTTCGGGTCATCCTCGAAAACCTCGCCGCACTGAAAACCGTGCGTGACGGGGGGCTCGATACCTACCGTGCGGACCTTCTCCGCCGGAAGGCTACGGAACGACTGCTTCAGGAGGCGATCGAGGCCGCCCTCGACATCAACGCGCACATCCTGAGCCAGTATGGGCCGGGCCTGCCTGAGGACTACTTCGAATCATTCGTCCTTCTTGGAAACTCCGGGGTCCTGCCGGTGGACCTCGCGAAGAGACTCGCTCCGGCAGCCGGCCTCCGGAACCGCTTGGTCCATGAGTACGACGCCCTCGATGACGCTATCGTTTTCGAGTCGATCGGTACGGCCCTGCGCTTGTTCCCCGAGTACGTCAAAGCCGTCGAGATCTTCCTGGACATGCGGGGACGATCAGGCCCCTGAACCGCGGGGTCAAGGCGCACGAATGCTTATGAGCCACAGAGGCACAGAGGGGCAGAGGCACAAAGGGAGGGGCGGGCACGGTGTGTCCCGCCTTGCGGGACCGCGTGACCGGATGAATTTCGTAGGGCGGGTCACCGGACCCGCCTAAAGACTTGGAGGTTGAAGGCAGCGGGCGCGGAGCAATCGGTTATAAGAACCTGGACTTCACCTTGCGCTCGGCGAACGAGTCGGCCGCGATCTCCCCGCGTCCCAGGACAAACCGCTTTGCTCCCCCTTTGGAAAAGGGGGATCGAGGGGGATTCGCGTTTCCCGGCCTCATGCCAAATGCCTCATCCCAAATGCCACATCCCAAATCCCCCCTCCTTTGTAAGGAGGGGCAAGGGGAGGTAGAAGCGACCGCCGAACCAGAGCCTCTACCCCACCCATCCTCCCCTTACAAAGGGGAGGAGAGTTTTTTCCATTCACCCATTCACCCATTCACCCATTCACCTATTCACCCATTCACCCATTCACCCATTCACCTATTCACCGTTTCACCCATTCACCCATTCACCGTTTCACCCATTCACCCATTCGCCCAAATATTGCAAATCAGTTCCACCCGGACTGACGCGGCGGGAACATACCTTTGTGACGCCAAGACCACAGCCGGCGTTGCCGCCCGATTGCAAGCCGTTGATTTTTCAGAGCCGGCAACGATCCCCGACGGCGCACGAATATTGCGGTATACTTGGAGGCACAAGGAAGGTCCAGAGGAAGGACGAAGCGATGGGATTTGAAACGTTCAACCCTCCCGCGAGCCCCGAAGTCACCCGCACGTCCAGCCGCGCGGCGACGCCCGCGGCCTCCGATCCGTTCTCCATCCGCCTCGCCTCGACGGGCGAAGAGTTCGAAGCGGCTTACGCGCTGCTCGCCAAGGCCGTCCGCCGCGCGGGACGATCCGGGTCCCACGCCGCCAGACTCAAGCCGACGCTCCACTGCGGCCTCCCCTCGACCCACACGCTCCTCGCCTGGGCCGAAGGACAAGCGGCGGCCGCCGCCGTCCTTGTCCCGGACACGCCCTTCGGACTTCCGCTCGACGGCGTAGCCGCGCACTGCCTCCGAGGACTGCGGGACGCGGGCCGGAGGATCGCCGAGGTCTCCCACTTCGTCGTCCACCCGGAATGCCGCCACGGCGGCCGGGACCTCCCGATGCGTCTCTACCGGACGGTTTTCCGCCTCTGCCGGGAAGCGGGTGCGAACGATCTCCTGATTCGAGTGTCCAGGCGGCACCGCCCCTTCTACGAGGGTGTCCTCCTTTTTCAGCCGCTCGACTGCGAAAGTCACGCCTGCCCCAAGACGGCTCTCCGGCTCGACCTGGAGACCGTGGAAGACCGTTACGCGCGCGCCTACGGCCGGCTTGACGGCCCCTACAACCTCCATGCATTCTTCACCAGCGGAGACGAGAGGGATGAAACTGCCGGCGCCCGTCCGTCCGCGGGATTGACGAAGGGTCTTTTCGAGGAGTTCTTCGTGCGGCGGTTCGGCCTGCTGAAGGAAGCCGGACCGGATGTCGTGACGTACTTGCGAGCCTGCTACCCCGGCCTGAGAACGGCTTCACCCAGGAGCAGGAGTCCCCTCCTTGAGACACTTCCCGCTGCAGCCCGCGCCGGGGGAATCCCGGAGGCCTCGCTGGCCGTCCTGGCCCGCACACTGGCCCGTGAGCTTCGGCAAGACGGGGCGAAAGACCTCGACTTCATCGTCCTCGCCACCCATCTCCTCCGCCAGATCCCGGATCCGGAATCCGGAAGCATCCCATAGCCGAGGTACTTGCCGGCGGTGATCTGCGAGAATTCCCCGATCTGCTTGAAGTAGGTTTCGAGCTGAGCGAGCTTCCGGAGGATGAGCGACTTATCGACCAATCCCGTATCTCCTGGCGAACAAGGCCTCCTCTTTCGTTCGGAAATCGAAGAACGCCCGCAACGTCTCCGATTCGTACGCCTGGCGCCTGAAAGGCTCCTTGTCCACCAGGACCCTCTTGTGCTGGAGGATCCGTCCGCTTACGCTGACGGGCGCGGTGTTGAGCACGACCAAGTCGATCTCGCTCGTTCCCAAGGCGTCGGAGAGTCTCTCAAAAAGATCGAGCTTGTACGCCGCGAGGTTGCGCGTCTCTCTCAGGTAGACGGCGATATCGACGTCCGAGAGCGGTCTCGGTTCGCCTGCGGCAAGGCTCCCGAACAGATAGGCAAAGATGACGTTCTCGTCCCGAGCGAGGAGATCGCGCGCCCCGGAAAGCCGTGAACGGATGTCGGCAGGAAGACGCTCGAACTTGATCATGCGCGGCATTATTGTCCCGAAGACCGTGGTTGTCAATGGATCAACCTCTCCGCCTGGATGATCTCAGGCGAGGAACGGGCAAGAATTGGCAATTGGAAATTGGAAATTGGAAATTGGAAATTGAAAGGCACAGGGCAAGAGAGGAGATTTTATAAGAACGTGTCCATACTATTTTGGGCGCATCCGGGTTTTGTGTGGGTAGCCCCAAGGGCTTGGGGTATGCCTCCTGCCTGCCTGCAGGCAGGCGTGTCCGCTTGGAGCGGAAAAAGCAGGTCCCCCTCCTTTGTGAGGAGGGGCAAGATTTTGTGGTTTTGTAGGGCAACCCTTTAGGGTTGCGGGTTTTGTTTCGCAAGGCTGAAGCCTTGCCCTACATTTCCTATCTTTTTTGTAGGGCAACCCTTTAGGGTTGCGAATCGTTTTCGCAAGGCTAAAGCCTTGCCCTACAAGGTGCAACCCGCTTTTTTTCATCCGGCAATGGGAAGACTCGGCGAGCCAATCGCGTTACGGGCGGGGAGCCGCTACCACCACTTCCATTCTCCCGTCGCAAGGACGTGGACGGCCAGCAGGAGATTTGTAACGCCGTGGGCCAGGATGCACGGCCAGAGGCGGCCCGTCCTGTAGAGGAGGAGGTTGTAGGCGACTCCCGCCATCATCCCCGCCTAGCGGATGAGAAAAGAGCGCCAGAACAGCTCCTCCATGACGGGAACGACGGCCGCCGCCCCGAAGATTCTCACGCCTGTCAGGACGACACCCGCCGTCTCACCGGCCCTGAACGGATCGTACCCCCCCGCCTGTCCTTGCATTGCCCAAGGCCAGTCCATCCGCACCCAGGCGAGATAGACGAGGACGCCAACCCCGACGGCAAGAAGCCCCTCACCAGGACCGGCGAAGATTTTCTCTTTGAGTTCTTCGTACCCCAGCCAGAAGTAGCCCAGCAGCCCCAGGACAACGGCCGTCTTGATCGGGTAAAGCCAGAGGTCGGCTTTCTCAATCCAGGCGGAGGAAAGGACCCCCGCCCCCGCAAGCCAGGAAATCCCCGCCGAGAGGGCAATGAAACCCATGTACGCGGCAAACGGAAGAATCCGGGCAATCACGATCTGCTCCCCGATATCCGGGCCTATCCGCGCTTGGTTCCGTGCGCTTGGATGAAATCCTTGATCTCCTCGACATAGTCCTGGAGATCGGCGAGGTTGTTCCGAAGGATGGAATGGATCTCCCGGTCGCTGACTTCGTGATAGAAATGGACAAGCCTGTTCCTGTATCCGGCCATCAGCCTGAGCCTCCCCGCGAGATCCTTCGTCACGACGCCCTGAGCGGCCAGCCCCTCCGCGATCTCCTTGTACTCCACGATCCCGCCCCCCGCCGTCTTGGCGAGGATGTGGCGTCCGACGTCGAACGCCGCCTCCAGCGACCGCCTCAGGTGGCTCTCGGCCACGGCCGGCCCGTCGCCCCGCAGGAACTCATCCTCCCCGGTCTCGGCAAGCCCCTTGAGCCTGGCCAGCGACTTCACGATGCGGCCGAGCCTGTCCTCAACGAGCTTCGTATTCAAGTTCGAAATAACCATCCTCGATCGCCTCGAACATGTCCTTCTCGTTCAGTCTGAAGATCGCCATCTCATCCGAGGCAAAGGCCATAACCTTCTCCTCGTATTCATCGCGCAGGTCCTCGCCGGAGCAGTAGACGTTGATCCCCTTGATTGCCTCGAGCTGGATGATGTGGTCGACCTCGTGCAGGAAAAGGAGATCCGCGCGGAAAGGCAAGACAAGGTCCTGAAGATCGAGGCTCAGGAGGGCGTAAGCCTTCGCCGCGTCCTCTGGAGGCTCGGAAAAGAGGACGGCGAAGTCGATGTCCGATTCCGGGTCGGACGGCCTGACGTCCGCGCCGTCAAGCAGGGCCTTGCCCTGTTCCTGCCGGGAGCCAAACAGGTAGCAGAGGACGATGCCGTGCTTTCTGCAGATTTCGTCAATCCGGCTCATGGTCCCATGCTAACAAACGAACCGGAGATTTCCAACCGCAAACCCTTTGCACGTCGGCCGGAATGTCGCCAGGGGGGAGGAGCTTCAAGAGGGGTGGAAACGAAGCTTCTTGGAACTGCATACTTTTCGACGATTTCGGGGGGTCAAGGGGGGGGTGGTGTAAGGAATTCCGACAGTGCCCCAACTGAGGTATTTTGAAGACCGGGAACGCCGTCGTGCCCGCGCCGCGTCAAGCGCCGAGCGGACCCGGTCTTTGTCTGATGGCTGTGGCGAGCGGACTCCGCGCCTCCAAAAACAGGAAAACCCTGGAGGATCGCTTTGGATCCCCCAGGGCAAATCGTGAGAGAGCCAGGCTTTCGAACTCCAGCTATCTCCCTTTCATCCTCTTCCGACCCCATACCTGGTTGACAGCGGGGGAGGAGTTATGTAAATTATGTAAAATATGCTTTTACACTGCTCGGGGAGAGGTGCGTTCCGTGACGAAATCGATCAGCGCGACGGAGGCGGTCCGAAGGTTTTCGGAGCTCCTGAACTCGATCAAGTACAAGGGGGAACGCTACACGATCCTTCGCGGGGGCAAGGCCGCCGCCTCGATCGGACCCGCCGAGCCGTCCGGTCGCGTCCGAACGCTGGCGGAGCTGAAGGATATCATGGGGCAGCTGCCGAGCCTCGGAGATGAAGCGGCCCGTTTCGAGAAAGACCTTCGGGAACTGGTTCGCCGACAGCCGCGGATGCCCCACCGATCCAGATGGGAGTAATTCTAGATACCAGCGTCCTGATCCTCGTCGAACGGCGTTCCCTCGAGATGCATCGGCTGGCGGCCGGCAGAGAGAGCGAACCGTTCGGAATCGCCGCCATCACAGCCGCGGAACTGCTTCACGGCGTTCACCGCGCCGATTCTGAGAAAAGACGGCTTGCAAGGGAAGCGTTCGTCGAGAAAGCTCTCTCACTCTTCCCCGTCTATCCCTTCGACCTGAACGTGGGGCGGATTTACGCCCGCATCTGGGCCGATCTCGCCAGGAGGGGGACTCGGATCGAGGCGCACGACCTCATGATCGCCTCGACGGCGATCTGCCTCGGATTCTCAGTCGTCACGGCCGATCTCAGGGACTTCGGCAGGATCAGGGGCCTGTCCGTCGAAAGGCTCTGACAGCCCCTGCGCTACAGCCTGGCCCTACGGACGCTCCCCTTATCCCTTCATCCTCTTCCTCCCCCACACCCCCAGACCCATCAGCCCCGCGCCGAGGAGAAGGACCGTCGAGGGCTCGGGAATGGGTGGGGGTTGCGGCGGGCTCTGAGCCGCCCACATGTAATTAAAACCGGTTTCCCCCAGGGCGGAGGTGAGCACAACCGGGTTGCCATTCGCGTCGGTCACGCTGCTGATGCCGCCCCACAACAGGCTATGGGCGTAATCCGCCGTCAGCTCGGCGCTGGCAATTGCGCCGCAGGGGCCGTAGCCGCCGCCGCATTCCCGAAATCCGAAAATGGCGAAGGACTCGCCCCACAAGTCGAGGTTATATTGAACGCCCGTACGGGAACCGAGCGTGGCCGTGAACGACACCGGAATGACCGAGGGTGCGGGCACGCTTCTGTTAAAATCGCCGCCGGTGCCGCTGTGACTATGGAATTCCTCAGCTTTGAGGAAGGGTAGCGACACACCTGTTCCCAACAACGACAGAGTCGTTCGGGCAGAGACGCTATACTCTTGGGAATTATTGCCCCAGAGGGCCCAATCGGCCGACATGCTGCCACTCAGCAGAAAGCTGGCGTTCACCGTGACGGTCTGGCCGTTCAAATCAGGGCTTGGCGCGGGGAGCGTAATAAAATCGAAAAACCTGGCCGCGGCATGTGACCAAGTATGGTCGCTCCCCCCGGTCAATGGCAGGGGCTGAACATCGGCAACATTCCAGATACTTGCTTTCAAGATGCCCACCGATGCCGAAGCGGACATGGCGGCTTTGCCGATGGACTGGGTGGTGGCAACCGGCTGGCCGGTGTTTTCGATAACCGGGATTGCGGCTGGGCCCACTGAGGTAGTTCCAGATTGTGAGTTCGTGTTACCCAGCTCGTAATAGACTTGGGTCCAGGCGGCATTGGCCGCGCCCGAAACCCCCAGCACGGCGATGAGTGTCAGTACTTGAAGAGCCCGAAGAGCTACGTTGCCAAGTTGAACAACTTCTTTCTGCGCTCCCCCCCCCCATCCCGACTGCCGTTTGGCTTCCCGTTCACGCTCCATGGCCCGTCCCTCCTTTTTGCGAATTCGCGGAAGACGACTCGACCGTCCCCGCCCCGTACCGAATCAGAACATCCTCCGCGAGCGCCCATCGCTCCTCAGCGCTCAGGCTGCGGAACACCGGGCTCTCGGCCAGGGCCTCGATGTCTTCGCGCTCAATACGGTCGATCAACATGAGCCTCTCGCCTTCTTCCTGCCCCACAGCCCCAACCCCACAATCCCCGCGCCGAGGAGGAGAAGCGTGGAGGGCTCGGGAATCGGCGAGACGCCTACGGCATCCAAGTCGAAACCCTTAGACGCCCCAAGCAGGTCCAGGCCGCCGATTCCGACGCGGTTGAAGGCGCCGCCGTGGGCGTCCACGAACCACGCGAACGATCGCAAATCGACCACGAGAGTATCGCTCCCGTCCCTCGTGATGACCGGCTGGATATTGCTCCCGTCGAGGGTCCAGATCCAAAGCTGGGCC
>JACPZO010000088.1 GCA_016195465.1 Nitrospirota bacterium | reverse complement strand
GAATCCCTGAAGGTCTCGGTCCTCAAGGCCGATTTCTCCGATGCCGACCATCTCGCCCGGCTCATCCAGGGACACGAAGTCGTCTACAACTGCACGGCGAACGTGAAGTTCCATCTCTCCATGGAAGATCACCGCGCCGTCGAAGTGCATCTCACGCGGCGGCTCGCCCTGGCGGCGGTGAAGGCCGACGCCCGGCGCTTTGTCCAGTTGAGTACAATCAAGGTGTACGGGTGCGATCTGCCTGCGAAGCCCGTGGACGAATCGTATCTCTGCAAGCCGGAGTTTCCGTTCGAGAAGGTCAGCCTGGAGCGGGAACAGGTCGTGCAGGAAGTCGCGGCGCAGGCGGGGCTCAACTTCGCCATCCTGCGGCCGGCCGGGACGATCGGAAACCGGGACACGTCCTTTTTGTCCTTCCTCTACAAAGCCCACCGCGGCGGCAGTTTCCCGATGATCGGAGATGGGACGGCCCGGATGTCTCTCGTGGACACGCGGGACATCGGCCGGGCGATGGTCTGGCTGGGAACGCTCCCGGAGGCGCGCGGGCAGGTCTATCTCCTGCGGGCCTACGAGGCTACGTGGATGGATCTGAAGGAGGCGATCGACCGGGTCCGGGGCGTGACGGCGAAAGTCCGGCGCCTTCCTCCGGGCCTGGCGATGGGTCTCGCCCGGTTCTTCGAATGGGTCACGCCGTATGGAGGAAGCCCCTGGCTCACGCGGCTCGCCGTACGATCCATGACGGCGAACGCCCTGTTCGACGACTCGAAAATCAGGAGAGGGGGCTTCGCGACGATTCACGACAGCCTGGAGGAGACACTCTCGAACGCGATCGCCGACCTGGAAGGACGAAAGAACTGAGGAGGTGTGCGCCGGACATAGCAGGCTGCTGAGAAAGTATTTTCCCTTCTCCCCCCGGGAGAAGGTCAGGATGAGGGGGATATTAGAAACAAACGTTTATGAAAGTAAGATCGCCCTCACCCCCCGCCCTCTCCCGAAGGGAGAGGGGGTTTTTCAGCAACCCGATAGACGCGCCGACCGTGGAAAGGAGGCCATGATGACGAGCTGGCTCTACCTGATCGGAGCGATCGTCTTGGAAGTCGCGGGCACGACGTCGATGAAGCTCTCGGAGGGGTTCACGAGGGTTGGCCCTTCGGTTTTGATCTTTGTGTTCTATGCGCTTTCTTTCACGGCGCTCACCTTTGCGCTCAAGGGAATCGATGTGAGCGTTGCCTACGCGGTTTGGGCCGGGGTCGGGACGGCCTTGATCGGGGTGATCGGCATCATCCATTTCAAGGAGCCGGCCACCATGCTCAAGATCGTGAGCATTGGCTTCATTATTGTTGGCGTCGTGGGACTCAACCTCAACGGCGTTCGCCACTAGCGGAGGCGCCTTGGTGGTAGACGTCTTTCCCGCATTCGTGAAAGACCTTCCCGAAGCCGATCTGCCGTTTGAGGGCTTGAGGGGCTGGCTCCTTTCGGGGGAGAATGGACAGGTATTGTTCAACGAATCGGACGTCGATCTGGACGTTCCGGAACATTCGCACGGCGACCAGTGGGGTGTTGTGATCGCCGGGCGGATCGATCTGACGATTGGCGGGCGGACGGAAGTCTACGCCAAGGGCGATACGTACTTCATCCCGGCCGGGGCGCCGCACTCGGCGAGGATGCACGCGGGCTTCCGGGCCGTGGACTATTTCGAGGACCGGAACCGGTACAAGGAACGGCCGGGGCGTGAATGACCGGCCATCTCTGGCAAAGCGGCATCGTGACCGAGGAGAGAGCGATGAATAGGTTGGCGGTTGTGCAAAATAGAATCACCAGAGCTCTCGTATCGGTTCTGGTTCTCGTCTCGCTCGGCCCCCCCGCCTGGGCACAGTCGAAGGGGCTCTTGTGGAAGATCGACGGACCTCAGCCGTCGTACGTCTTCGGGACGATCCACCTGAGCGACCCTCGCGTGACCGACCTTCCGAACGTTTTCTGGGACGCCTTTCGGCAGACCTCGACGTTCGCCATGGAGGTCGTGATGGAGTCGGCCGGCGTCATGGAGATGGGGATGGCCGTCCTTGCGGGTCCGCAGGAGAAGGGGTGGGAAGACCGCCTCTCCCGGGACGACTACCAGAAGCTCCAGCAGGCGATGCAGAAGCGCGGGTTTCCTCCCGCTTTCATCCCCATGCTGAAACCCTGGGTCCACGCCATGCTTCTCTCGGTCCCTCCCCGCCAGCTTGACTCCATGCAGAAGTCCCCGCCTCTCGACTTCCTGCTTCAGCAGAAGGCCGTCTCCCAGGGCAAGACGGTGATCGGGCTGGAGGAGATGAGCGAGCAGGTCTCGGTCTTCGAGCGGATGTCCCTTTCGGACCAGATCCAGATGCTCTCCGCGATGGTTCGTTATCAGGAAAACCTGGAGGGGCTGACCGAACAGCTCATCGCCGCGTACCGCGACCGCGACCTGGCCCAGCTCGGAAGGCTGATGGAGGAGGGGCTCCGCGTGAGCGGGGCCGACAGGTCGTACAGGGACCGCCTTCTCGTCGACCGGAACCGCCGGATGTTCGAGCGGATGCTCCCCCTGGTCCAGCGGGGGAACGCGTTCATCGCCGTCGGCGCCGGCCACCTCGTGGGCGAGGACGGCCTGCTCCGCTTGATCGAGCGGCGGGGCTTCCGCGTACGGG
>JACPZO010000087.1 GCA_016195465.1 Nitrospirota bacterium | reverse complement strand
TGCGTCTCGATATCGATGTGGCCGAGCGTGAGCAGGATCGTCCCAAGCCGCCCCCCGTAGACGACCTGGTTCTTGAGGGCGTCTTCAAGCTGCTCGGGCGTGATGACCTTCTCGCGGGCGAGAAGGGTTCCAAACTTCATGGCCGCTCCTGATGGGGCGCGACGCGGCGCGGGATTAGGCTTGCGGAGCCGCCGGGACCGGCGGCTTGCCTAGACCCCTCACGTTCCGCCGAAGCCGACGGCCGTTCGCCCGTTCTCCTCGACGATGACGGGAACGTTCCGCCCCCCTCCGGTGACGGCGAGCATGCGGGCCATGCCGTTCGGGTCGTCCTTGACGTTGACGTATTCGATCGTGAATCCGCGTTGGGCGAAGTCCTCACGGGCTCGCGTCGTATACGGTCAGGTGTCTTTGCCGTAGACCGTGACTCTGGGCATCGGAACCCTCCCCTTCTGAAAGCTGATCGCTCTTTTACCAGACGCGGGACCGGGCGTCAATCGCAAGGAAGGCGGACGTTGTCGATCAGCCGCACGCTTCCGATCCGGCCGGCGAGGAGCGCGACGGCGGGACGGTCGCATGTCTCGATCGGGTCCAGCGTGCCGGCGTCGCGGATTTCCAGATACTCGACGCGGAAGGTCGGTTCCGCGGCCAGAACGGAGAGCCCGGCTTCGCGGAGGACGGCCGCGTGGCGCTCACCCGTCTCGCGGCTCCGGGCCATGGCAGAGACCGCCCGGAAGAGGACCGTTGCGGTCTTACGCTCCTCCGGCGAGAGGAACACGTTCCGGGAGCTCATGGCGAGACCGTCGGCCTCCCGGACGGTCGGGCAGGGGACGATCTCCCCGTCGAGGTCGAGGTCCAGCGCCATCCGCCGGATCACGGCGATCTGCTGGTAGTCCTTTTCTCCGAAGTAGGCCCTCGTGGGACGAACGACGCTGAAGAATTTGAGGACGATGGTGGCCACGCCGCGGAAATGGCCGGGTCGAGAGGCGCCGCAAAGGCCTTCCGCGGCCCTTCCCGGCGCGACGAACGTGTCGAATCCCTGGGGATAGACGTCCTCGACCCGGGGAAGGAAAAGGAGATCGACCTTCTCCCGCTCGCAAAGAGCCGTGTCCCGCGGGACGTCCCTGGGGTACCGGTCCAGGTCCTCGGCGGGGCCGAACTGGGCGGGATTGACGAAAATGGAGACAACGAGCAGGTCGTTTTCCGCGCGGGCGCGGCGGATGAGCGAGGCGTGCCCCTCGTGGAGCGCGCCCATCGTGGGGACGAAGCCGATGGTCTTGCCGGCCCGGAGAGCGGCCAGAGTCCTGTTGCGGAGGTCAGCGGGAGAGGAGATGGTTTCCACTGGGTGGAGATTGTAGATTGAAAATTGAAAATTGAAAATTGTAAATTGGAAATTAGAAATTAGAAAATCGATCGATCCCTAATCCCTGCTCACCACTCGGCGAAGAGGGCGTCAGCCTCCACTTTGATCGGAAGGCGGCTCATGGGTCGGTTGCCGCCTTTGACGCACGCGCCGCTCCGGGGATCGAATTCCCAATGATGGCCGGGGCAGACGATGTTTCCCGCCTCGTTCTGCTGGAGGGGGATCTTCGTCTTCCTGTGCGGGCAGTGGTCGTCGTAGACGGCGGCGCTTCCGTTCCGGCGGACGACGATCACCGTTCTGTCCTCGACGGTCCGCCACGCGGGACGCTCCTCCGGGAATTCGCTCAAGGCTCCGATCCGGTGCCAGCCCGCCGGGCGGCCCAGGTTCTCGGCCCGGAACTCCGGAAGGTCCATCGAGAGGAGAACGTCGACGGCGCCCAGGACCTTCGTGAGACCCGCCGCCGGGAAGGCGCACAGGATGGCGTCGAGAATCTCGTTCGGCGTGGCGCCGGCTTCGATGGCGCGTGGAAGGTACTGTTTGAGACCCCGCTCGCTTCCCGTCACGACCTTCGTGACGACCGAGATGAGCCAGCGCGTCTTCGGGTCGAGGTGGCGCGCCGATTCCTTGAGGAACTTGAGATAGTGCCCCATCGCTTCGGGGCGGACCTTGGC
Source organism: Nitrospirota bacterium (assembly GCA_016195465.1). Taxonomy (GTDB): domain Bacteria; phylum Nitrospirota; class RBG-16-64-22; order RBG-16-64-22; family RBG-16-64-22; genus RBG-16-64-22. The sequence goes on along the minus strand of JACPZO010000087.1, from coordinate 9,918 downwards.
CAGGTAATCGAGGGCTTCACTCATGGGAACCTCCATCGGGTGAATCGGTGTAAGAGTGAAGGACAGACGCTCGACGGGAGGCAAAAGCCTGAGCCGCATAGCACTCGGGACAGGCCCCCGCGCACCTCATTACGACTCCGGACCGGCCGAAATTGCCTATGGCACGACGAAGACCAACCGGTCCGTGTCTCGCGCCACTCTGTCCCCGATCCTTCCCTCGATCGAAAGGACCAGCACGTTTCTCCCCCGTTCCAGATCCAACCTGACCGACTCTATCCCCGCCGGCGCCGGCTTGAAGGACGCACTCACGTCCCTTCCGTTGAACTCTGCCTTGAAGGTCCCAGGAATGACAGCGCGGTCGTAAATGATAACAACGCTGTACTTCGCCGTTCCTGCGGGAAGGGTCACCGTTCCCTCCATCGGGGCCACGTAGGAGAGGAACTTGTTTACATCGGCCGGTCTCTGTCCTTTGCCGTCGAAGTTTCCGGAAACGGCGTCAAACTCAAGTTCCACCCCAACCTGCTTTGCGTACTGAAATGCATACGTATGAACCGTTCCAGGGGATATGGACACATCCCAGAATTGCCGGATTGATGGGTTCATTTTCGGATCGTAAGCACTAATGTCGAGCGTATACACACCTTCGCCCGTTCCAAAAACCTCAAGATTATATTTACCCGGGACCGGCCAAGGAACATCTAACTCCTTAGTCAGAGGACCGGGGTCCCCAGATTCATCATCTGCCAGATAATGACTCTCATAGAATGCCCCTGGGATCTCGGCGTACGTCAGCCCTTGAACCGGGTTATACCCCACCCGCCGTCCTTGCGGGTCTGTGAGCAACAGATCACCGGGAGAGTGAAAACTAATACTGATTCCTGTAGAGTCCGTGTATGTTGCGGATGGTCGCCCGAAGGTCCGCATAGCCGTGTATCTGTTTTCGTATCCGCCGGCAAGGGTGGTCTCGACGCCCCCGGCCGGATCGTTGATCAGGTACGTGCTCCTGTCCGCATTCCGCCCTATTGCCACGACCCAGTGTCGTGGCTGGCTGGTCGTAGGGCTGGCATTGACCCCAAGCATCCGAGGACCATACGTACAGATAAACCGCTCCGGCTCCGCCAAGCCATTCCAGACAGACTGCGAATTTGGTGTTTCGGCAGGAAATGTTATGTTTCCACCGTTGCTCATTGCGTACTGGACAATGGCGCGTGGTCTGATGTCCCCGCCAGGGCGGTATCCTCGGTTCTCCGACAGCCACGTGTTGAGCGTCATGGGATCCACGCCTACACCGTGGTAACTCAAGATCATTGCCGCATCCGTGAGGTAGCACCCCTTGCCCCGAATCGTCCACCTGACCTCGTTAGGGCGTCCGTCGCAGACATAGACGTTCCGCTGGGTTCCCGTCCTACAGATGTTGTCATAGGCATGATCCGGATTGCTTGGATCCGCATAATCGGCCTGATTGTAAAGGGGCACCCGGCCCGGGGGAATCTGCGGAAGAACGGCGAACTGGGCCGCGTGAAAGATCTGGCCGTTGTTCAAGAACTCCCACCTCCAGGTCCCGGGCGCCTGGCACTGAGAACGCGCATACCACTGAATCCACTGGACGGTTCTTCCACACTCCGTCCACACGGGCGACACAAAGCAGTTCGAACGGCCGTCATAATTGTCATAGAACTGAACCGGGTCCCAACGAATGACAGTTCCGTCCGCCTTCGTCAGAACCGCCTCCCAGGTCTCCCCGTTCGTCGCCTCTCTGATCACCGTCTCGGCGGCCACGAAAGGGTCCCGGTAATAGGCCTCGTCGTTTTCCTGGCGAATCCAGTTGCCGCGCGCTTCCGAACCGACGAACTGGACGTCGTACCGGAAAAGCCCCAAAAAGGTGTTCGTCGATCCGAAGGCAGTCGTGAACCCGCCGAAAACACAACCAACAAGAACCAGCAAGATGGCTGTCTTCACCCTTCCGTGGTGCATAGGCGGTGTCCTTCCTGTTCTCTGGGTTCAGATCAGAGTGATCTCCTCGTCGCAGTTGGCGCAGCGGACGAAGCTCCAGTAACCGGACGGGCACCGGGGGTTGGGGCATCCCAGCGGAAGGCCGGGGCCGTATCGAAACGACTGGCGGCACTCCTCGCACGTGTACGTCGTCACGGGCGAGACGACGGAACAGTTCGGGCAGGCCAGTTGCGGGTTGGCAAAGGCGGCCATCTCCCAGAGGTTGAAGGACGGCGGGCTCGCCTTCGCGGAGACGATGATATAACAGTGGCCCGGATGGCGCCCGTAAGGAACAAGGAGCTTCTCGAATTCGTCCCTCGGCATGGTTCGGTTGGGGCCGTGCAGAGGATCGTGGAACGTGACCGTGACCTCGTCGACCTTGATGATGAGCTTTGCGCCGGTGGCCCAGAGCTGTTCGTGAGTCCGGGCGAAGGCGATGACCTGGGCTCCCTTCGTGATCGCCCACTGGACGGGATCCAGCCCCGCCTGGACGAGAGAGGCCTCGAAGCCGTGTTTCTGGGCGAAGAGGGTCAGGCGCGACAGCGTCGTGTAGGCGGGTTCCCGGTCTTCTCCGGCCGTCTTGACCTCGGACCAGATGTCCTGGGCCGTGAGGTCCCACCCGAGGGCACCGAGGGCCATGGCCAGAGCGCACGGCCCGGCCATCTGGTGGGCCGCCATCGGCGGGGCGCTATGGGCTGAGTGGAACGGGATTGTCGGCGCTTTCTTTTCCACGATAAGTCTCCTTTGTTATCTGTATACCGCAATCCTTGCCCCGTTTTCAAGCTCGGTTTCCGGGCGGTTTCGGCGAAGGCGGGCCGGCGCGGCTCAGCTCTTGTCGGGCGGGTTCTCTCCCGAGCTCATCGGCACGTAATACTGTGTCCCCTTGCGCATCTGGCGGATCTGCTTGAGGAGATCGTCCAGGTCTTCCTTCCGGTTGACGAAATCGATTTCCGTCGTTCGGATCACGAGCAGGGGCGTGTCGGCGTAGTGAAAGAAGAAGTGGTTGTAGGCCTGGTTGAGGTTCTCGATGTACTCCCGCGAGATCTCGCGCTCGGAGGGACGGTTTCGATGGCGGATCCGCTTCCAGAGCGTATCCGTCGCCGCCTGGAGATAGATGACGAGGTCCGGCCGGACGGACTCCCGATCGAGGATCGTGAATATCTCCTCGTAGAGCCCCAGGTCGTGATCGCCCAGGGTCTGGTAGGCGAAGATCTTGTCCTTGGCGAAGATGTAGTCGCTGATGACGGCGCGGTTGAAGAGATCGGGTTGCTTGAATTCCGCTTGCTGGTGAAAGCGCGCCAGCAAGAAGTGGAGCTGTGCCTGGAGGGCGTTCTTGGCCTGGTCCCGGTAGAACTCCTCCAGAAAGGGATTGTCGTCGGCCGGATCCAGGACGACCCGCGCGTTGAAGTGCTCGGCCAGGAGATGGGCGAGGGAGGTCTTGCCCACGCCGATCGGCCCCTCGATCGCTATGAAGCGCGGTTCTCTCACGCGGCCTCCACGGCCGACCGGTCGGGGCAACGGCTGAGGAGGCCGGCGATCGTCTCCCCGGAAACCGGATCGACCGCTTCGGGCGCCGCTTCGGCCAGCGGGACGAGGACGAAGCGCCGGTCCCTGAAGCGAGGATGGGGGACGACGAGATCGGGGGATGAAATCCGCTGATCGTCAAACATGAGCAGGTCCATGTCGATTGTCCGGGGGCCGTTGGGAAAGGCCACGGCCTTGCCAAGGGCCGACTCGATCCGCCGGAGGACGGCCGCGAGGTCCCGGGGCGGAAGCTCCGTGTCGATCACGCACGCCGCGTTGACGAACCAGGGCTGGTCGCGGTGTCCCACGGGCTCCGACCGGTAGAGCCGCGAAACTCGGACGATCCGGGCGGCCGGATGGTGCCTCAGCATCCGGATCGCTTCGCGGATCTGCCGGACCGGATTTCCCCGGTTGCTCCCAAGGCCGAGATAGGCCCGGTGCACGCCCCTTCCCTCACCACTCGAATTCGACGTCGGAGAGCCGGCGCCGGACTTCGTCGATGACGCGCCGCTCTTCGTTCCCGCCGCGGGCCGCGAACGTGCAAGAGAAACGAAGGTATGCCCCGACGTCGTCCCACGGAACGGTCGAGATCTGCTTCCGGCGGATCAGCCACTGGGAGGCTTCTTCGGCGGACTGGAACCGCTCGCCGCCGCGGATCCCGCGGGGGGCCCGAACGTACAGGAAGAACGAGCCGCCGGGCATCCGGGCGTCGAACCCTTTGCTGCGAAGGAGATCGACCATCATCCCCAGGCGCCGCTCGTACTTGGCCGCGATCGCGCGCGTGATCTCCGGATGGGCGAGGCAGTAGATCCCCGCCTTCTGGATCGCCGCGAACTGCCCGGAATCGGTGTTGTCCTTGACGGCGGCGAACGCGGAGACGGCCAGGGGGTTCCCGACCAGGAAGGCGAGGCGCCAGCCCGTCATGTTGTAGGCCTTGGAGAAGGAATGGATCTCGACGCCCACCTCCTTGGCGCCGGGAATCGCCAGGAACGAGAGGGGGCGCGCTCCCCCGTAAACCAGCCCGTTGTACGCGGCGTCGGAGACGACCAGCACGTTCTTGCGGCGGGCGAAGTCGACCGCCCGCTCGTAGAACTCCCGCGTGGCCGCCGCTCCGGTCGGGTTGTTCGGGTAGTTCAGGTAGAGGACCTTGGCGCCGGCTCCCTCGGGAGGGACGGCGTCCAGATCCGGGAGAAAGCCGTTTTCTTCCTTGAGAGGAAGGTTGACGACTCTTCCGCCGTACCAGCGCGCGTGCGTGCCCATGACCGGATATCCGGGGGTGGTCATCAGGATTACGTCGCCGGGGTTGACGAAGGCCGCCGCGAGCATCGCGAGCGCCGGCTTGGCGCCGATGGAATGGATGACCTCGCCGTTGGGATCGATCCCGGAGACGCCGTAGACTCGCTCCATGTACGCCGGGACGGCGTCCTTGAGCGCCTGGATGCCGTTATCCGTGTATCCGCGGTTCTCGGGGTTGGCCGCTTCGGCCCGGAGGACCTCGACCACATCCGGATGGGCCATCTCGTCCGGCTCCCCGACGCCCATGTCGATGATCTCAACCCCCGGGAACTCGCGGCGCGCCTGGGCCTTGGCTCTCTTGATCTTCTCGAACTTGTAGATGACGTCTTCCCTGCCGAACCGGGCCCCTCCGATCCGCTCGGCGATGAGAGACTGGATGTACGAATCGGTCTCAACAGCCATTACGCTATCTCCTTTGGCACGAAACCCCTAGCATTGAAAATTTGAAATATCACACCACCCTGTTCCTCAGCGTCCCGATCCCTCCCACTGTGATCTCGATCGTGTCCCCCTTTGCCATGGGACCGATCCCGGCCGGCGTTCCCGTGAGGATCACGTCGCCCGGAAGAAGCGTCATGACACGGGAGATGAAGCTTATGAGGAACGGGACGCTGAAGATCATCTTGCCGGTGTTCGACGACTGCTTGACCTCTCCGTTCAGCCGGGCCTCCACGGCGCAGGACGACGGATCGAGGTCCGTTTCGATCCAGGGGCCCAGCGGGGCGAACGTGTCGAACGACTTCGCCCGGGTCCACTGGCGGTCTTTCTTCTGGAGGTCGCGGGCCGTGACGTCGTTTCCGCACGTGTACCCCAGGACGTGCCGCGGGGCTTCCTCCGGCGGGACGTTCCGGGTCCGGCGGGAGATCACCACGGCGAGCTCCGCCTCATAGTCAACGCGCTCGGACATTTCCGGATACACGATCGCGTCGCCCGGCCCGATGACGGCCGTCGCCGGCTTGATGAAGAGGCGCGGCTCCTCGGGAAGCTGGGCGTTCTGTTCGTCGGCGTGGTCCTGGTAGTTGAGGCCCACGGCGACGATCTTCGAGGGAAGAACGGGAGCCAGGAGCCGCGCCTCCGAGAGGCGAAGGGCGGCTCCGCCGGGACGAAGGCCCGCGAAGGGGTCTCCCGCCGCCGGAATGAGCCGGTCGTTCTCCGGCTCGGCAACGGCATAAGTCTCGTGATCGTCCATCCGGACGCGGGCGATTCTCATTGGTGAATGGTCAATCGTCAATCGTTATTGGTCAATCGTTATTGGTCAATGGCTATTGGTCAATCGTCACTGGCCATTCGTTATTCACCATTGACCATTGACGATTAACGATTAACGGTTTTTCACTGCTTCAGTCCAAGGACGTCCAGCATGTCGTAGAGTCCGGGCGGCCGGCCGAAGAGCCAGCGCGCCGCAAGGACGGCGCCCCGCGCGAAGTTGCCCCGGGAGTGGGCTCGATGGATGAACTCGAGGCGTTCTCCCGGCCCCGCGAATATGACCGTGTGGTCACCGACGACGTCTCCGCCGCGGAGGGTCTGGATGCCGATCTCCTGAGCGGCGCGTTCTTCCATGACGCCGTGGCGCTCGTACCGGGCGGCCTTCTCCAAGTCGCGTCCGAGGGCCTCGGCGACCACCTGGGCGAGGCGGATCGCCGTCCCGCTCGGCGCGTCCTTCTTCAGCCGGTGGTGCATCTCGACGATCTCGACGTCGTAGTTGTCTCCGAGGGCCTTGGCGGCGACGGCCAGGACCTTGAGAAGGACGTTGACGCCCACGCTCATGTTGGGCGCGAGGACGATCGGGATCCTTTCCGACGTCCGGCGGATTTCTTCCAACTGGTCCTTGCTGAAGCCGGTCGTGCCGATGACGGTCGGGACGTTGTTCTCGGCGGCGTGGCCCAAGTGCTCGATCGTTCCCTCCGGCGTCGTGAAGTCGATCATCGCCTGCGCCCCGGGAAGAACGGCTTCCAGCCTGTCGGTCAGGAGGACGCCCAACTTGCCCCGGCCGATCAGGTCTCCGATGTCCTTGCCGAAGGAGGGGTGTCCTTTCCTCTCGGTTGCCCCGCCCATCTTCAGGTCGCGGGCGTCCAGGACCGCCGAGACGATCTGGGAACCCATTCGGCCGGCCGCGCCGGTTACGACGATTCGGTTCATATCTCGGCGGCCCTCACGCGCGGACGAGCCCGGCGGCTCGCATGACGGTTCGGAGCTTTTCCTTGTTTCCCTCTCCCATGGGGGAGAGGGGAAGGCGCATTTCGTCCGAGCACTTGCCCATGAGCGAGAGGGCGGTCTTCACCGGGATCGGGTTCGTTTCGAGGAACATCGCCCGGTTGAGCGGCTGAAGGGACTGGTGGACGCGGAGCGCCTCGTCCCGGTCCCCGCGCGTCCAGGCGTCGCAGAGAGAGGCGATCCGGTCCGGGGCGACGTTGGCCGTGACGGAGATCACGCCGACCCCGCCTATGGCGAGCGTCGGCAGGAAGGTCATGTCGTCGCCCGAGATGACGGCGAAATCCGGTCCGCATCGTTCGATCACCTCGCTGATCTGGTCGAGGTTCGCCGTCGCTTCCTTGATCCCGACGATCCGGGGATGGCGCGAGATCTCCGCCACCGTGGCCGGGAGCATGTTGACCGCCGTCCGTCCCGGGACGTTGTAGAGGACGATGGGGATGTCCACCGCGTCGGCGACGGCCCGGAAGTGGCGGATAAGGCCGTCCTGGGTCGGCTTGTTGTAGTACGGCGTGATAAGAAGAGCGCCGTCGGCGCCCGCCGACTTGGCGCGCCGGGTCAGGGCAATCGCCTCATCCGTCGAGTTGGACCCCGTTCCCGCGAGGACGGGGACGCGCTTCGCGGCGGCCTTGACGACGATCTCCACGACGCGGCCGTGCTCGTCGTGGGAGAGCGTGGCCGATTCGCCCGTCGTTCCGCACGGCACGACCCCGTCCGTCCCGGCGGCGATCTGGAACTCCACCAGGGCCCGGAGGGCTTCTTCGTCGACTCTCCCGTTCCTGAAGGGCGTGACAATGGCGACATAGGCGCCCGCGAATCGAAAGCTCATTCCCAGGCCTCCCGCATGATCTCGCCCTTGCAGACGATCCGGGCGTCTCCTTCCAGGTCAACGTCGCCGAAGGTTCCGTTGGAGCGGGCAAAGTGGACCGTGAGATCGATTCCGCTTCGCGCCGCCAGCGTGACCGGCGAGTCCACGAGACCTCGCGCGGCGGCCACGACGGCCGAGGCGACCGACCCGGTGCCGCACGCGAGCGTTTCCCCTTCGACGCCCCGTTCGTAGGTTCGGATCCGCATCGCGTGGCGTCCGTCCACGCGCACGAAGTTGGCGTTGGCGCCGGCCGGGGCGAACTCGGGATGGAACCGGATCGCGCGTCCCACCCCGGGGACGTCCATCGAGCCGGGGTCATCGACGAAAACGACCGCGTGAGGGACGCCGGTGTTGACGAAGTCGGCGGAGAAATCCGTCCCGCCCTCGATCGGGAGCCGGACGCCGAGAGCCAGAGCGCGCGGCTCCGTGAGCCGGACGCGGACGCGGCCTCCCTCGACCCGCGCCTGGATGGGTCCCGCGATCGTCTCGAACGTCATCCGGGCGGGGGCGATCCCGTTCAGGTGGGCGAACCGGGCGGCGCACCGCGCGCCGTTCCCGCACATCTCCGCCTCCGATCCGTCGGCGTTGAAGAAGCGCCACTTGAAATCGGCCGCGCCGGAGGCGGACTCGATCAGGATCAGTCCGTCCGCCCCGAGCGAGACGTGAGGCGCGCAGAGACGCGGAACGAGGGGCCGAATCTCGTCCGCCGGGACGAGCCCCGTCCGGTTGTCGATCAGGATGAAGTCGTTTCCCGCGCCCGACATCTTCCAGAACGGGATCGAATCGGGGAGGCGGGTCACGGCGCGCTCTTCTTGGCGGCGAGCCGGTGGGTGACCATGCCGAGGAGCTTGTTGATCGGGTGATCCCGGTCCAGGGACCCGATGACGGGCTTCCGGCGCGGCTGGAGCTTCTTCAGCATCGAGAGGAGCTCGCGGTGGCCGTTCTCCGCCACGAGGCCCCGGCGGAGGACCATGGCGGCTTCGTCCTTCCGGCGCGACTTTTCGTACACCGTGGCCAGATTGACGTACCACTGCCCGACGTAGGGCTGTTCGTCGATGGCCTTCTGGCAAAGCTCGAGCGCTTTCTTCACGTCGCGCTTGACCAGGGCCGTCAGGACCCCGATGTAGGAGATGAAGCGCGGGTCCCCCGGGGCGAGATCGAGCCCTTTCTCGAAAACCGTCAGGGCCTGGCCGAAGTATCCGCCGCGGTACAGGGTCTGCCCCAGCTTGTAGAATTCCGCGGGCGTCTTGGGTTCCGCGTGGACCTTTTGCTCCGACATCCGTTCGGCTCCTTCTCGATCAGGCCAGGAGAAGTTCCGGGACCTGTTCGCCCCGCACCAGGTCCTCGAGTGTCTCCCGCTCGCGGACGACGAAAAAGCGGTCTCTCCGCGCCATGACTTCAGGGACGCGGGGGCGGGAGTTGTAGTTGGACGACATCGTGAAGCCGTACGCGCCCGCGCTCATGACGGCGAGAAGGTCGCCGGAGGAGACGGGCGGGAGTTCATGGCGGCGTCGACGATGACGAACGTCTTCCCGCCGGAGCGCTTCACGTAGAGGACGCGCGTCACCAGGATGCCGGCGTTTCCGACGAGCGCCCGCCCCGGTTCCAGGACGAGCGTGCAGCCGAGGCCGTCGAGGAGAGGAAGGACGGCGCCGGCGAGCTCGTCCGGCCGCGGAGGCGTCTCGTCCTTGTACACGATCCCAAGGCCGCCGCCTACGTCGATCTGGCGGATGTCGATTCCCTCCGCCCTCAGGTTCTTGACGAGATCGACGATCCGCGCGAGGGCATCGGCGAACGGCTGAACCTCGGTCAACTGTGAGCCGATGTGATGGTGGATGCCGACGAGCGCGATGTTCGGAAGCGCGCGCGCTTCCCGGTAGTGTTCAAGCGCCTCCTCGATCGCGATGCCGAACTTGTACTTCCTAAGGCCGGTCGAGATGTACGGATGAGTCTTGGGATCGATGTCCGGATTCACCCGGAGGGCGATCGGCGCATTCTTTCCCATTCTTCCGGCGACTTCGTTGATC
>JACPZO010000076.1 GCA_016195465.1 Nitrospirota bacterium | reverse complement strand
GGTCTCCAAGGCGGCGACGATGTCCTCGCGGTCCGGCTTCTCGACCCCGCGCCCGAGCGAGCGCATGGCCGAGAGAAGGAACAGCTCCTTGAGGTAAGCCACCGTGAACCCCCTCGTCTCCCCAACCATCCACGCGAGCAGATCGTCGTCCGCGCTCTCCTTGAAGAACCGCCGGAGGATCCTCGCCCGGCATTCCTCGTCCGGGTTCGGGATTCTGAAGACGCTGTCGAACCGGCTCGGCCTGTTGCCGAGCGCGGCGTCGATCTCCTCCGGCTTGTTCGTCGTCCCGAGGATCAGCACGCCCTCCAGCGCCTCGAATCCGTCGAGCCGGTTGAGGAAGTAACTCTTGGAGATGTGCGTCTTGGAGATTGAATCGATGTCCTCGAAGCAGACGATCGCGGGGGCAAGGTCGCGCGCCAGATCGAGCGCCTGGTCGAGGTCGTTGTCCGTTGCGCCTTGCGTGATAGGCATGACGATGAACGGAAGATCGGACTCCCGCGCGATCGCCTTGCACACGAACGTCTTCCCGTTTCCGGGGCTTCCCGCGAGGAGGATCCCGCGCTTGTATGGGATCCCGAGCCGGTCGTACACGCCCTTCCCTTTGAAGAAGCTCTCGACGCTCACTCGGAGGTTGTCGTAAAGACTCTTCGGCAGGACGACGTCTTCCCACCGGACGGGTTCCATGGGGACCGTATCCCCATTTGTCTCGATGATCAGCTTTTCCCGGATCACTTCTTCCTTGTAGCCGGCCTTGACGTCGGCGATCAGGCGGTTGATGTGGTCCACGTTCCGGTAGGCCGCCATCCCGATCCGCCTTCCCATCCGGTCGAATGGACCGTAGCTGTAGTAAAACATCTCTTCATCCGCCCCCGGACGGATGTGAAAAATCCCGAACATCCAGACGTGCCTCACCCTCCGCCCCTCGATGGCGCTCGCCGTCCGCGCCGGGATGCCGCCGACCCTGCCGTCGAAGGCCCTCAGAACATAGGGGACCCGTTTCCGGTCGAGATGGGCGGCCAGGCGGCCCGCCAGGATGTCGTCGTTCCAGAAGACGATGAAGCTGAACTCGTCAGGATTTCTCTTGAACTCCTCCCGAATCACGGCCACGAACTTCGCGTGGACTCTTTCGTAGACCGACTCCGCCTCTCCGCTCTCGAAGACGGAATTCCTCATGAGGTCTCCTTTCCGTCTGTTGTCATTGATGATCGCCTCGAAAAGCACCTCTTCCGGCGCCATGTTCCACTCAGACATTTCCAACCTCCCTCGCACTGCCCGGTCCGCCCGCCGGCCGTCCGGGACGGCGCGCCTTCCCGAAAGGCCGCAATTCTAGCAAAGAGCGGCGGCCGAGTGCGGACAGAAATATTTCCGTGCTGTTTCGGCGAGGCCCCCCTTCCTCCCATGCTTCGGAAGCGGGGACGACCGGTCGAGAACCCTTGAGAAAACCGTCAAACTCGCTATAATAGCGGCTCCATGGGAAGGAGCCTGGAAATGAATGCACCCCTCGCGAGGCGGCTCTTCGGGACGGACGGCGTCCGGGGCAAGGCGAACATCGACCCGATGACGCCCGAGACGGCCGTCCGGCTCGGGCGCGCGGCCGCCCACATCTTCCGGAACGGCCACGCCCGGCACCGGATCGTCATCGGCAAGGACACGCGCCTCTCAGGCTACATGCTCGAATCGGCGCTCACGGCGGGCATCTGCTCCATGGGCGTCGACGTCCTCCTCGTCGGCCCTCTGCCCACGCCGGGAATCGCGGCCGTCACCCGTTCTCTCCGGGCCGACGCCGGCATCGTCATCTCGGCTTCCCACAACCCGTTCGAGGACAATGGGATCAAGTTCTTCTCGCGCGACGGCTTCAAACTGCCGGACGAGATGGAGCGCCGGATCGAGGAATTGGTCGCGGGCTCCGAGCTCGACCATCTCCGGGCGACCGGCGGAGAGGTCGGGAAGGCCTTCCGCGTGGACGACGCCATCGGCCGGTACATCGAGTTCGTGAAGAACGCCGTCCCCCGCGGGATGACGTTCGACGGACTGACGGTCGTCGTCGACTGCGCCAACGGCGCGGCCTACAAGGTCTCCCCCACCGTCCTCCGCGAGCTCGGCGCGACGGTCATCGCGATGAACGACCGGCCGGACGGCGTGAACATCAACGCGGACTGCGGCTCGCTCCATCCGGAGGGGATCCGCGAGGCCGTTCGCGCTCACGGCGCGGACATCGGGATCGCCCACGACGGGGACGCCGACCGCGCCGTCTTCGCCGACGAGACTGGCCGCGCCGTCGACGGGGACCAGGTCATGGCGATGTGCGCCCTCGACCTCCACGCCGAGGGAAAGCTCCGCCGGAACACGCTCGTGGCGACGGTCATGAGCAACCTGGGCCTCGATCT
>JACPZO010000096.1 GCA_016195465.1 Nitrospirota bacterium | reverse complement strand
TTGTGACGCCCAAGATCGGTCGCTTCCGCACCCGGTCCCCGGAGACAACCGCCCCGGAGAGCCGCGCCCGCGCCTGCACATGCTTCCGGCTTTCAAGAATGACACCACGCCCCATGCCGACGAAAGCCAACGGATTCAATTGGTTGCGTCATCTCAAACTCACTTGCGAACGACTGCGGGAAGACAGGTTCTCAAAGTGGGAATCCCGGCCCGGGTTGGCGAGGTTGCCGTCGCCCGGACTTTCTGGCACACTCCAATCTCGCCGATATAGGCGGGGGCCGAGCCAGGGAAGAACTTGCGCCACGGGACGAGGATCGCGAATGTCCGCACGGAACGCGAAGTACGGCCTTTGCACGCCGCTTTGTCTGGGTCTCCTGGCCGGAGGACTGTTCGGCGCCGGTTGCGCGTCGTGGCCCGTCGCTCCCGAAAAGGTCGTCCGCGAAGCCCGCATAGCCGCCGATTGCCTCGCTCCCCACGCGAGGGCTCTTGGTGTTCCGCCCCCCATCCCGCGCGAACCATACCCATCAGCCGTGATCGATCCCGACGGATGGTCCGCGGATGGCCGGGGGTTCATCCTCTGTCCGGAATCGATGAAGAAGGGAGGGCGGCGCGTGCACTGCGCCGGCCGGTATGACGCGCGAGAGAACCGCATCTTCCTGGCGGACGCGGACGACAAAGTGCTCCGCCACGAACTGATCCACTGGCTGCTCTACGCGAGCTACGGTTTCGGCGACGGTCTGCACGAGACTCGCTCCTACTGGGACAATTGCGCCCAAGGGACAAAGGGGTGGACGTGGAACGACGTCCTGGGACCGTAAGTACGCGGGAACAAGTGTAGGGCAGGCACGGTGTGCTGCCCTACGGGGACTCCGAATTCAAGAAAGACGGATTGAAAATTGGAAATTGTAAATTTCAAATTGTAAATTGCCGAAGAAAATCATCCATTCCTCGCCGGCTTTCGTCGTCCGGTTTTTCGTCGCCTGTCTTCCAATTTCAAATTTCCAATTTTCAATTTCCAATTCCTTCTCTTCTTCTCTCCGATCCGGTCCCGAAAAAATAAAAACCCCGGGAGAGTTCCCCCCGGGGTTTGGCGAGCGTTTTATGAATCTCTCTGGAGACTGCCTAAGCAGGCTTCCGAACGTTGGCGGCCTGAGGGCCTTTCGGACCCTGCGTGACATCGAACTCCACGGCTTGACCCTCGGCGAGGGTCTTGAAACCCTCTCCGGTGATCGCCGAGTAGTGGACGAACACGTCCGGCCCGGACTCCTGAGCGATGAACCCGAATCCCTTGCTGTCGTTGAACCACTTGACCGTTCCTTTTGCCATCTAAGAACTCACCTCCTTCTATGGTTCCTTCCGCTCCGATCCCGCGCGTGGCGGGACTCGGAACTCCAGACGAAAAAAGCCGCAACCGGACCTTTCGTCCGAATGCGGCTCGCCTTCTTGTCCCATATAGAGCTTTTCCACGTCATACCCGGCAACGGCGCGGAGATTAGCACGAGGCCGGCAGGGTGTCAATCGTAATCTTTCCTTTCTTGGCGGTATCCGTTTTGGCCGCATCCGGACCGCGCGGGTCCGTTCTCCCTTCCACCCGCGCCACTTCCCATTTGCAAAGGGAGACCCCCTCCCGTATGATTCCCTCGTCCAGGCTGGAATCGACGCATGCGCCTCATAGACCGCTACCTCCTCAAAGAGCTTTTTCCACCCTTCTTCCTCGCCCTCACGGTCTTTACCCTCATTATGCTGACCGACCGGGCCCTCCGGCTGACGGAGCTGGTCATCTTGAAGGGAGTGGACATCGGCACGGTCGGGCTCCTTTTTCTCTACATCCTCCCCTCGTTCTTCGCCGTGACGGTCCCGATGGCGGTTCTGGTCGCCGTCCTGATCGCGTTCGGCCGCCTTTCCGCGGAAAGCGAGATCACGGCCATGGCGGCTTCGGGCGTCTCGCTCGGCCGGCTCGTCCCGTCCGTCTTCTCGTTCTGCCTCATCGGGGCCGCCATCACGCTGTGGATCATGCTCTCCCTTCTCCCCGCCGGAAACCAGGCGTTCAAAGAGACCATGTTCCAGGTCGTCAAGACAAAGGCCACGGTGGGCATTCACGAGGGCGTTTTCAACGACGCGTTCGACGGGCTCGTCCTCTACGCCCAGGGCGTCGAAGGAGGGAACCGCCTTCGCGGCATCTTCATCTCGAACGAGCGGACGCCCGGCAACCCTCACATCCTCGTCGCGAAGGAGGGGACCCTCCTCACCGATCCGGACTCCCTTCGCGTGACCCTTCGCCTCAAGGACGGCGCCATCCACCGCATGGTCCCCGAACGGGAAGCGTATCCGGTCATCTCGTTCGCGTCCAACGACGTCCAGCTCGATCTCTTCGGGTCCCGCAGCGGGGCGACGACGATCCCGAAAGGCCGCCGCGAGAAGACGCTGTCCGAGCTCTCCGTGGAAGCCGCGACCGTGAAGGCCGGCGGCGGCAACGCCTCTCCTCTCGTCGTCGAGATCCACAAGAAGTTCTCCATTCCGGCGGCGTGCCTTGTCTTCGGCCTCGTCGGAATGCCTCTCGGCCTCACGTCCCGGCGATCGGGGAAGGGGAGCGCTTTCGGGCTCGCGCTCGCGGTGATCCTGGTCTACTACGTCTTCATCACGGCCGGCGAGAACCTGGCCGTGGACCGAAAGATCCCTCCCGAAGTGGCCATGTGGAGCCCGAACGTCATCCTGGGCCTGCTCGGCGCCGGTCTTCTTTACCAGGCCCGAACGGGTCTCCCCCCCTCCTTCTCGATCCGCTGGCTCTGGACGAGGGAGGGCCGGTGAAACTCGTCACCCGGTACGTCTCCGCCCAGTTCCTCCGGATCTACGCCCTGTGCGTCATCGGTCTCGTCACGGCCCTCGCGGTCGTGGAACTGTTCGAAACGATCGACGAACTTATCCGGCACAACCCGGGCTGGGGGGCCGTCGTCTCGTTCTTCGCTCTTCGAATCCCGCAGCACTACATGGAAGTGACGCCCGTCGCGGCCCTTCTGGCGTCGCTCATCTCGCTTGGGATCCTCTCGCGCAACAGCGAAATCATCGCCTTCCGGAGCGTGGGGATCGGCCTACCGCGGATCGCCGGGCCGGTCCTGGCCATGGGGCTCATTCTCTCGCTCGTGACGATCGTGGCCAACGAGATGCTCGTCCCCTACACGAACCAGAAAGCCGCGACGATCCGCCAGACCGTCATCGAGCGCCGGCCCGTCCAGACGGTCAGGCAGAACAAGGTCTGGTTCCGCGGACCCGACCAGACGCTCATGCACGTCGGCCTGGTCTCGCCGGACGAAGACGCCCTCTACGACGTCCATCTCTACCAGATGTCGCCGGAGATGAAGATGCTCCGCCGGGTCGACGCCCGCGAGCTTCGGTGGGAGAACGGCCAATGGTTTCTGGCCGGGGGACGGGAGTATCTCCTGATGCCAACGGGAGCTTACCAGACACGGCCGCTCGTTCGCGCGCCCGTGCCGCTTCGCGAGAAGCCGGCCGACTTCCGCAAGGCCGAGAAGAGACCCGACCAGATGAGCTACACGGAACTCCACGAATACCGGGACCGCCTGATGCGCGGAGGGTATCCCTTCGTGCGGGCCGACGTCGACTTCCAGCGGAAGGTTTCCTACTCGTTCGTGAGCTTCATCATGACGCTGATCGGCGTGCCCTACGCCCTGCGGGACGGGCGGTCGTCGGGTGTCGCCATGGGGATCGCCCTGTCCGTTCTCATCGGATTCGTTTACTGGGTCCTTCTCTCGGTGGGCGTCTCGTTCGGCTACGCGAACCGCTTTCCCCCGGCCGCCGCCGCATGGTTCGCCAACGTCGTCTTCATCCTGGCCGGCGGTTACCTCTTCCTGAACGTGAGGCAATAGATCGAAAGAATTCGCTCGCAATTCCTGGACGAGTATGATAATGTTCGTTCCGCTCTGATACGGAGCAGACAGTCGACCGGCCGGAAAGTCCGGTCCTGCCTTCTAGTTCATCGCTCTCTGACCCCATCCTGATTTCAGTCCCGTCTGAAAATTCAGCAACCGGTTGGCGACGATGTGGTTGCGCCAGCAGGGTTGTGTCTTGCCGTTTCCTCCCAGTGGGGAGCCGGCTCCCCACTTCCCCGGGCGCGGGATCTATCCACGCAACTCAAAAGGAGTCAAAGTGACCTTCGAAGAACTGGCTTTACACCCGGCCCTGCTCAAAGCGATCGCCGAGAGCGGCTACAGCGCGCCGACCCCGATCCAGGCCCAAGCGATCCCGGAAGTCTTGACCGGGCGCGACCTGATGGCCTCCGCCCAGACCGGCACCGGCAAAACCGCCGCCTTTGTCCTCCCCGCCCTGCAACGCCTGCAGGGACCGAGCGCGCCGTCCGCGGGCAAGTCCCGCGGTCCGCGGATGCTGGTGCTCACGCCGACGCGCGAGCTCGCCCAGCAAGTCACGGACGCCGCCTCTCGATACGGCCGTCATGCGCGCTTCAGGACCGGCGCCGTGGTGGGCGGCATGCCCTACCCGCCGCAAAACCGGCTCTTGTCCCAACCCTTGGACATCCTGGTGGCGACGCCAGGGCGCCTGCTCGACCACATGAAATGCGGGCGGGTCGATTTTTCGCGGCTCGAGATCCTGGTCCTGGACGAGGCCGACCGCATGTTGGACATGGGCTTCATCCACGCCGTGGAGCAGATCGCGGCCGCGACGCCCGCAAGCCGCCAGACGCTCCTCTTTTCCGCCACGCTCGAAGGGAACATCGCCGCGCTGGCCAAGCGCCTGTTGAAGAACCCGAAGCGAATCGAGATCACGCCGCCCCAGACGCGGCACGAGCATATCGATCAGCGTCTGCACCACGCGGATGACGCGGCCCACAAGCACCGCCTCCTCGCGCACCACCTGGCGGACGCCGGTCTCGGCAAAGCGATCGTCTTCACCGCCACCAAGCGCGGAGCCGACCGGCTCGCGAAGACCCTGCACGCGCAGGGCCACGCGGCGGCGGCGCTCCATGGCAACATGAATCAGAACGCGCGAAACAGGACGATCGCGGGCCTGCGCGGGGGCGCGGTACGGCTGCTCGTGGCAACCGACGTGGCGGCCCGCGGCATCGACGTGAGCGGCATCACGCACATCATCAACTTCGACCTGCCCAGGACGGCGGCGGATTACGTCCACCGCATCGGCCGCACCGGCCGAGCTGGCCACGCCGGAATCGCCATCTCGTTCGCCACGCCGGACGATTTTCAGCAGGTGAGGGAGATCGAGCGTTTCACCGGGCACGCCATCCCGTCCCACGTGATCCCCGGCCTGGAGCCGAGCCGCGCGCCGCGCCGGCAAGCCCCAAGGGAACAATCCGGCCGCCCGAGGCGCTTCGGCGGAAACGACCGCGGCCGCGGGTTCTCCCGCAAGGGTCCGGCCCGTCCCTCAAACGGCTAGCGGGAACCGGAAGAAGCCGTCAGCATCCAGCGATCAGCTTTCAGCCAAGGAATCTCTCTTGTTCCTGCTGATCGCTGATCGCTGACCGCCGATCGCCGACGGCTTGGGTTCTCCGATTCTCCGATTCCCCGATTCCCCGATTCCCCGGCCTTCACGACTCCCACACGACATCCCCCATCCGTTCGACGTTGTAACCGCCGAGCGCGGCGACGGCATCCTTGAATTCCCGGTCCGTCCGGATGATCTCCAACAAAGCCTGGACCATGGGCAGATCGAGGAACTCCCGCGGGATCGCAAGGTCGTATTCCTCTACGGCCACGGGGACGAAGTCGAGACCCAGCGCCCGGGCGGCGGCCAGAATCGCCAGCCCCGTGCCCGCCACACCGGAAAGAACGGCGGCCGCCACGCCCATGTGGGTGTATTCCTCGTGGTCGTATCCCGCCACCTTCCTCGGGTCGATCCCTTCTTTCTTCAGGTGGTGGTCGAGGAGGAGCCGCGTCCCCGAGCCGGCCTGACGATTGATGAAGACGACGCCCGGGCGGGCGAGGTCGGCGAAACCCTTGATCCCCATCGGGTTGCCCCGCGGGACCACGAACCCCTGCTCCCGGTCGACCAGCCGGACGAGCGTCATCCTCTTGTCCGGAAGGATTTTCTTGAGATACGAGACGTTGTAGGTCCCCGTCTCCTCGTCGAGCAGGTGCGTCCCGGCGACGTGGGTCTCGCCCCGCTTGAGGGCCAGGAGGCCGCCCAGGCTCCCGACGTGGGCCGATGAAAGGCTCATCTCCGGACGGCGTTTCTTGAGGGCGTTGGCCAGGAGGTCCAGCGTGTTGTCGTGGCTCCCGATGCAGACGATCGTTTTCAAGATCTCCTCGGCCGGCCGCAGGAGCGCCACGTCTATTTCCGCTCCCGCCCCCACGCCCTCGGACGCGGCGGGGATCCGGACGATCCCGTCGGCCCGGACGAGGGACATCAGCACGCCCGCGCCCCTCGCGATCGGCGTGGCGACGACGTTCTCCCCCACCCGGCCCACCTTGACGCGGAGGAACTCCTCCTGCCCGAGGGGCGAAGCCGTCTGCCGAGACATTCGGGCGCGGATCGTCTCGGCCGGCGGGACCCGCCTTCCCTGGAGCGCGAAGACCAGCGGCTTCCCGAACAGCCCGAACGTGAGAACGGTCGAAACGGGGTAGCCCGGTATGCCCAAGACGGGCTTGCCTGAGACGAGGGCCAGGATGACCGGTTTCCCCGGCTTGATGCTCACGCCGTGGAGGACGACCTCGCCGAGCTCTCGGAGGACGTGGGCCGTGTAGTCTTCGGAACCCGCGGAGGAGCCGGCGTTGACGACGACCACGTCGCCCTCGGAGGCGGCCTCCCCGATCCTCTTCCGGAGCGATTCGACGTTGTCCCGGACGATCTCGGACCGGACCGGATCGCCTCCCCACTCCTCGACCAGGCCGCACAGAACGCGGGAGTTGAATTCGACGATGCGCCCCGGCGCGGGCGGCTCTCCGGGCTGGATCAGCTCGTCGCCCGTGGGAATCACGACCACGCGCGGACGGCGGCGCACCGAAATCTCCGTGATCCCGGCGGCCAACATGGCCCCGATGTCCACGGGACGGACGACGTGGTTCTCCGGGACGATCAGCTCCGTCGCCACGATGTCCTCGCCCGTCGTCCGGACGTGGTGCCACGGCGTGACGGACTCGACGATCTCGATCGCTTCTTCGCCCGCCCCCCCCACCGGGCCCGCCCCCCCCACCGGCTGGACGTGCTCGATCATGACGACGGCGTTGCACCCTTCGGGCAAGGGGTCTCCCGTATCGACCGGAAAGGCGTCCCGGCCGACCGCGAGCCTCTTGGGGCGCGTCTCCGTCGCCCCGAACGTGTCGGCGAACCGGACGGCGTACCCGTCCATGGCCGCGGCGTGGTAGGAAGGCGAAGAAACCAGGGCCGTCACCGGCGCCGCCGTGACCCTCCCGCGCGACTTCTCCACGGCAACCTTCTCGCCCGGCAGAGGCTTCGCCGCGCCCGCCCGCTCCAGGGCGGCCGCCCATCGCTCCAACGCCTCGCCGAGGGGCGTGTTATCGAGAAAAACGTTCCGCTTCATCCGACCACCCAGCGGGAAAAAGGTGAAATTGAAAATTGAAAATTGAAAATTGAAAATTGGAGAATGGAGGAATTACCCCTCTTTGAAAAAGAGGGGGAGGGGAGATTTTGCAAGACCGTATCCATACTATTTCGAGACCGTTAATATACGTGACGCAGGGCGCCTGAGACGCGGTGCTCCGCAACTTTACAATTTCCAATTTACAATTTTCAATTTTCAATTCTTATCACCCGCCTTCACCCGAATCCCTCCTAACCTCCCTTTTCCAAAGGGAGGAATTACCCCCCGAACAGCCTCACGTCAACGATCTCCCCCGCTTCGAATCCCGTCTTGTGCAGAGGAATGACGACCGTCCCGCCCGCCCGCACGAGCGTCGTGATCAGTCCCGACTTCCCCAGGACCGGCACGGCCCACCACTCTCCGTCCCTCTCCTCCAGGCGGACGCGGACGTAGTCTTCCCTCCCCATCGACGACGCGAGACGCCGCGACAGGCGCGCGCGGACCGTCCGCCGCAAACCGGCCTCCGCTCCCCGTTCGCCCGCCCATCGCCGGACGACGGGCTCGACGAACAGCTCGAACGTGAGGGAAACCGCCGCCGGATTTCCGGGGAGTCCAAAGACCGGCTTCCCGTCCACGTTCGCCGCGAGCACGGGTTTTCCCGGACGGATCGAGACGCCGTGAAGAAAGACCCCCGGCTTCCCCAGCGCGTTCAGGACTTCGGGCGTCATGTCCCGCACGCCGACGGAGCTCCCCCCCGATAGGACCACGATGTCGGCGGAATCGAGCGCCGATCCGATCGCGCGCCGAAGGGCCTCCCGGTCGTCCGGAACGATCCCCCGGTAAAGCGCCTCTCCTCCCGCCTCGGCGATCAGACCCATCAGGTTGTAGGCGTTGATGTCCCGGATCTGGCCGGGAGAGGGAGCGGCCTCGGGCGGAACGACCTCGTCCCCGGTCGAGAGAACGGCCACGCGCGGCTTCTTGAAGACGGGAACTTCCACGATCCCGAGACCGGCCAGCGCCCCCGCGTCCTGGGGACGGAGACGGTGCCCTCTCGGGAGAACGGTCTCGCCTTCCCTCACGTCCTCTCCCCTGAAGAGCACGTTCTCCCCGGGGGCCACGGCCTTGGCGCACTCGACCGTCTCATGGTCGATGACGCTTGCGTACTCGAGCATCATCGCGGCGTCGGCCCCTTCGGGAAGCATCCCTCCCGTCCAGATCCGGACCGTCTCCCCCTTCCCGACGCGGAGGACGGGACGCTCGCCCATCGCAACTTCCCCGGCGAGCTTCAGGTAGGCCGGCATCGCGTCCGTCGCGCCGAAGGTGTCCGCCGCCGCGAGCGCGAAGCCGTCGACCGTGGAACGATCGAACGGCGGAAGGTCCTCCGGGCTCGCCAAGTCCTCGGCCAGAACCCTTCCCAGCCCGGAAGGAAGAGGGACCCTCTCCGTCCCGGAGCGGCCCGGCACCGGGAACTCCCGCGCGATCCGATCGGCCGCCTCGGCCGACGTCACCAGTTCTTCACGACCCAGCATGTCCTTCATAGGATTGGCAGCGATTGTTGCACATGGATTTTCACGGCGTCAACGATCGTGACAGGACGGCGCCCGCGGCGAGTCCCACGAAAAGCGCCGTCACGCCGGTGAGCGCGACGAGACCCGCGACGTACCGCCCCTCGCGCCGCCAGGAGAGTCTCGTGGGCAGGACCCCGAGATGGAACATCCCCGCCGCCAGGAGAAATCGGCCGATCCAGGAGAGCCAGTCCGCGAGAGGAAGCGGGACCCTCCCATCGTTCAGAACGAGGAGCGAGGCGGCCCCTCCCCCGATCGCCACGGTCAGAAGACCCCACCGTCCCCCTTTCTCCCAGGGACTCGATCGCCAGAACCACAGAACAACGGCCAGGGCGAACACCAGAAAGGGAAAACCGAGGATGCGCAATCGGAAGACCTCTTCTCCCGCCGCGAGAGCGGTCGAGATTCCTTCCGGAGAACCGGGATCGATCAGGAGGGCAACCGCGCGAAGAGGGCCCAGGCCCGCCGCCGAGACGCCCAGCCAGACGCCGTGCCCCGCGCTCCCGATGTTCAGCCAGGTCGAGATCCCAAGGACGGTCAGCGCGTTGACGATCCCCACGACATAGAGCGAGAGGACCATCCACTGAACGACCGACTCCGACTGATTCCAGATTCCCCTTCCGCCCGCGGCGCCGGCCATTCCGACCCCGGGGAGCGCGCACGCGACCGCCACCGGCACACGCTCGTCCCGGAAGCCGAGGAGCCAGCCGATCGACAAGACCCCGCCGGCCGTAACGGCGAGGAACGCGGCCATCAGGGCGAGGCTTCCTCCCCCGACCAGCCCGGGAGGAATCGCCAGAGCGACGGAAAATGGAAGAAGCGCCACGCCGATGACCAGCGCGCAGCGGCCGATGAAGCCCCCGTCGCCCAGCGACGCGGGCCACGCGCGGATCCGCCTCAGGAGGAACCCAAGAACGAAGGGAAGGAAAACACCGTCCAGGTGGAAGAACCGATGGCCGAGGAACCAGTGGCGCGCGATCCAGCGGTCGAGCCCTTCAACGTGCAGGATTCCCCTGGCCGGACCCGAGCCGGCGAAGAGGAGGGCGATGAGAACGAGGAGCGCGGCCGAAAGCGCGGCCGGGAGATAATCCGCGAGACGGCCCGGGAATGAAGGTCCCAAGGCGCGAATCAGCCTCTCCAGGCGATCAGGAAGATCACCACGGCCGCCAGGAAGAGAACGAACTCAAGCGCCGTGATCTTCAGGATGAGGACGGCCTGCTGTCTTTGGGAGGGCGTCATCGTCAGCCAGAGGCGTTCCATGACGACGCGCCACAGCCGGTTCCAGACCCCCCCGCGTTCGTACAGCCGAAGGTACTCGCGGAGCGACCTGAACCATGCCTGCCAGTGAAGAAGGAGCGCCGCATCGGGCTCCTCGGGGAACTCCACCGTGACGGTCAGCGCCGTTTCCCCGCCGCGGGGCTCCGCCCGGAGCAAGACGCGGCGCCACGGCACCCCTTCCCAGGTCCACGCCGCCTCCACCTCCGACCCCCTCTCCGACGATGACGCGGAGAAGTCCCACGGCTCGAAATCGGCGTACGGGACGATTCGGCCTGTTGGCCGGCCGGATGGCAGGTTCGTTGGCCGGGCCGGGGCGGGACCCTCGCCGACCTGCACCTCCCAGTACGGAGAAAATCTCAAGAAAACGACCGGGTCCTTCCAGACCTGAGCCGCCTTCTCGGCGCCGGGCGGCCGGAGGAGGGCGGCGACGCTCCAGAAAAAACCCTTTCCTTCGGTCACGGAATGACCAGGACCGGACAGGGCGCTTCGCGCAGGAACCGATCCATCTTGATCCGCGCCTTGAACTCCTTCGATCTCTTTAGCGCGCGCCCGCCCATCACGATCAGGCCGGCCTTCATCTCGCGGGCCTCGTCGCAGATCGCCTGACCAGGCTCTCCGATCCGGGTCACGCGCCGGACCTCGATGCCCGCCCCGCGCCCCTTCGCGGCCACGGCGTCCAGGACGGCGTCCGCCCGCTTCTTGATCTCCGATTCCGCGTGTCGGATGAACGTCCTTCGGGTCGAGTACGACGTGAGCCAGTCGGGGCCGATCACCTTCGCCCAGTTCTCGTGGACCACGTAGAGGGCGGTCACCGGCAGACCCAGCCGACGGCCCAGCTCAAACGCTTCGTCCTCGGCCCGAACCGCATTCTCCGTCCCATGCGTCGCCAGCAAGATCGGTCCTTCCACGTTTCCCTCCAAAAAAAAGGGGCGACCCGGCGGGCCGCCCCTTCCCCAGCACCAAGTCCAGGGGAGATTATACTCGAACTACCCCTGAATCATCACGATCATGATGATCGCGAGGACGAACGAGATGATGAGCGCCGTCATGTCTTCCCGCCGCTCGGACGCGAAGACGGACAGGGCCCTTTCCTCCAACTCCTTGACTTCCGCTTCTGTCGCTGTCGTTCTCGGTCCAGCCATGATTTCCTCCCTAAACGGTCGACGAGACGGTTAGACCGTCATCGTGATGAAAGCCAGCACAACGATGAGCGAGAGGACGGCCTTCGTGACTCCGGCGATCACGCCGATGAGCGCCGCTTTCCCGCCCGCCTGAGCCATGGTCGACCAGGTGATCTGCATCCCCAGGCCGATCAAGCCGTACGCGAAGAACCAGATCATGTACTCCCGGATGATCTTAAGAACCTTCGGCGTGTGCTGGGAGATCTTCATCGAGTGGTCCACGATCTTCTTGGTGTCCTTGTCCAGGGCGCCGCGTGAATTATAGACCCCCGCGAGCGTATCGACGTTCGCGATCCGCTTGTCGGCCGCGAGCTTCTCGAGGGCGGCTTTTTGGGCAGGGTCCTTCACCTTGCCCGTCGCCAGGAAGGCCGTCAGCTTCTCGGCGTCGCCGGCGCTGATCATATGCTTCTTGGGGTCCTTGTTCTTTTCCGCCGTGAAGTTGTAGCTCTTGGCCCTGTAGAGCTCGTACCCCGCCGGCCGGAAGACGCCGGTCGAGCTGAAGGCGAACATCAGGATGAACCCGAGGACGAAGACCGGGAACTTGTCGATGAGGACCTTCCCGATGGCGACCTTTCCGCCGACCTCGGCCTCTTCCTCGCCCTTGGCGAACCAGACGGCGAGAATGATGACGATGAGCGGCAAGAAGAGAACGCGGGTGATGTTGAAGATCTCGGCGACCTTCAGGGTGTCGATCCCCTTCGGATCGTAGATCAGGGCCGCCGCCGCGACTTGCGCCGAGTTCAAGATCCCGGTCCCCGCCCACGCGCCGAACTGAATCGGCGTCATGCTGAAGATCTGCCCCACGGGCGGGAAGATGAACAGAAAAACAACGCCGATCAGGAGGACCGTCCCGATCGAGTACGCCATGTCGATCGACTTGGCCTTGACGACCGGAGCGGCCGCCACGATCGCGGAAACACCGCAGACGCCCAAGCCCGAGGAGAGGGCGCCCGTGAGCGAGCGGTCCGTGCCGAAGATACCGCCGAGCCAGAGGGTCATGATGGTCGTCCCCAGGACGAAGATGCCGATCATGACGATGGAGAGCTGGCCCAGGTACGCGAGCTCGGTAAGCGAGTACATGGCGCCCAGCGTGATGACGCCCGTCTTGAGGGCCAGGCGGGCCGTCTTGACGCCCGCGGCGGCCCACTTCGGGATCCCGATCGTGTTGGTCAGGATGATCCCGATGATGATTCCCAGGAGAACGTAGTTGAAGTTAAGAACACTGGAGAAGTCCCAGCCCAGGCTCGGCTTCGCCAGCCCGCCCCAGTGCTTGAAGAGCGGCTCTCCGTAATACCGGACGACAATTGCCAGGATCATGATGTAGCCGATCCCCGCCATGGGCGCCCGGAGAACGTTGTCGAGCTTGGTCCCGGCGAGAGGCTGGACGAGGTTCCACAGGCCGAAAATGGCGACAACGAGGCCGGCGTACCATGCGACGCCGACGTGCGTATTGATCGCCTTTCCGGCATGGGTCCAGCTTGGAAGGTCAACGTAGGCTTGCGAGATAATGTACGCATAGGCGAGCAGAATTAAACCGACAATCAAAGCTGCGGGCGATCGCTCCCCGTTACTCATTATTCCCCCTCCAGATAGAATGGCTGTCGAGCCAACGCCCCCAAAAGAGACCGGGGGGGCTTCTCTGATTTTTCCGGCTTTTTCTTCTGTCGAGTTTTGTTCCGGACCGCTTTGTGGATTGCTTCTTCGCCGTCCCGCCCAGGCATCCCCCCCTTCGAGAAGCTGAATTCGAACCCCCATCGGAGAAATGTCTTACGACTGCTTATCGGGCGATAAGCGATTATCAGGGCTGTCTTTATCCGCCGATGGGTTCGGTGAAAAAGTGGGGCGGATTATAAGAACACCCCCCTTCCATGTCAAGGTAAAAAGGAAACGCCGTTCTACTGGAATCGTGCGGGTGAATAGATCGGCGGGGTGGAACGTCCCCCCCGGATGGAGACCCCCGGCCATGCGGGAGAGAATCGAGCCGCTTGGCGTTGACATGAGCGGCTCTCTTCCCTAATATTTCGCGGCTCCCCCCATATCCGATGACAGGAGGTGGTCCGGCGGCACAAACAATGGAACGTTTTTTTATGGAAGGAATCGTCCAGACACAATTTCAGAAATCGAAGGAGGGTTTGCCATGAAGCACAGCACGCTCAAGCTCTTCGCGCTTGCCCTGGCCGGTTGGGGACTGGCGGTCGTCCCGGCGGCCTGGAGCGCCGAGCCGTGGAAGGTCCCGGCCGACGAGTCGAAGAAGAAGAACCCGGTCAAGGCGGACGCCGGCTCGATCGGGAAGGGAAAGAACATCTACATGGAACGGTGCGCCATCTGCCACGGGGAAAAAGCCGACGGAAAGGGTGCCTCGGCTTCGGCGCTGAATCCTCCCCCGGCCAACTTCCTCGACAAGAAGTACATGACGGCCAATTCGGACGGGGACCTCTTCTACAAGACGGCCAACGGCCGGGGCATGATGCCCCGCTGGGACATCGTCCTGGAAGAGAACGACGTCTGGTCGGTGGTCAACTACCTGAGGTCGCTGGGGAAGAAGTAACGCAAGGACTGGTTGAAGGGTTGAAGGCTTAGAGGCCGGGGTGGTTCGTCGAGACCGCCTCGGCTTCTTTTTACTTTCCGCCGATGGCTCGATCCTCTTGCATTCACCGATTCACCTATTCACCCATTCACCGATTCACCTATTCACCCATTCACCTATTCACCTATTCACCCATTCACCTATTCACCCATTCACCCATTCACCGATTCACCCATTCACCGATTCACCCATTCACCGATT
>JACPZO010000058.1 GCA_016195465.1 Nitrospirota bacterium | reverse complement strand
TGTTGCTCAAAAACGGGGTCCTTCAACCGATCCCGCCGGGGCGGGATCCGGACCGGTGGCATGAGATTCTTTAGGGCCGCGTACGCCGTCGCGTGGAAGGACGTTCTCCTCGAGCTCCGGCGGAAGGAGACGTTCACGGCCATGTTCTTCTTTTCGCTTCTGGTCCTGCTGATGTTCAACTTCACGCTCAATCTGGACCGAACGCAGGTGCTCTCCCTGGCGCCCGGCCTGCTGTGGCTGGCCATCACCTTTACGGGCGTGCTCGGTCTCGGAAAAGGCTTTCTGGCCGAGCGGGAGAACGAGTGCATGGACGGGTTGATCCTTTCGCCCGTTCCCCGCGGCGCGATCTTTCTGGGGAAGCTCGCGGGGAATTTTCTCTTTATCTTCGCGGTTGAGGCGGTGACGCTTCCGCTGTTCGTGGTCCTTTTCAACCTGGACGTCTGGGGCCGGATCGGTCTCCTGGTCTTCGTCGTCATCCTGGGGACGGCGGGGCTTTCCCTCCTCGGGACGCTCCTCTCGGCGATGACGGTCCAGGTCCGGGCGCGGGAAGTGATGTTTCCGCTTCTCATCCTGCCGCTGGTGATCCCGGTCCTGATCGGCGCCGTCCAGGCGACGGCGGGTGTCATGCGGGGAGACGGCTGGGCCGACTACGCCCACTGGATCCGCCTCCTGGTCGCGTTCGACGTCGTATTCTCCGTCGCGAGCTTCTGGGGGTTTTCGTTTCTGCTGGAGGACTGAACGGACATGAGTGGGTGAATCGGTGAATTGGTGAATCGGTGAATCGAAAAAACACTCCTCCCTTTTGTAAAGGGAGGTTGGGTGGGGAGAAATAAGGCGTGAATCGGTGAATCGGTGAGGGGAGCCTGACAATTTTCAATTTTCAATTTTCAATTTCCAATGGGATTGTTGACGAATGTTCCTGTTGAAGCTTCCGACATGGCAAAGGATCATGGGCTGGGGGACGGTCGTCCTTCTTCCGACGGGCCTCGTCCTGGCGCTCACGGCCCCTCCGGACGCCTTCCAGGGGCCGGCCGCGCGGATCATGTATGTTCACGTCCCGTCCGCCTGGACGGCCATGTTCGCGGGCGCCGTCCTCTTCTTCAACAGTGTCATGTACCTCTGGCGGCGTCACAAGTCGTGGGACACGGCGGCGCACGCGACGGCGGGGATCGGGGCCGTCTTCACGGTCCTGGCGCTCCTCGGCGGATCGATCTGGGGCAAGCCGATCTGGGGGGTCTGGTGGACGTGGGACGCGCGGCTCACGGCGACCGCGGTCCTTCTCATGATATATGCGGGATACCTGATGCTCAGGGCTTTCCTCGACGATCCCGAGAAGGAGGCCCGCTTCGCGGCGGTCGTGGGGATCATCGGGATGATCGACGTGCCGATCATCCATTTCTCCGTCAAGTGGTGGCGGACGCTTCACCAGGCGCCTTCGGTGATGAAACCGGACGTTCCGAGCATGCCGTTCGAGATGTTTCTGCCCCTTCTCGTGATGACCGTGGCGTTCACCGTGTTCTTCCACTACCTTCTGTTCCTCAGGATGCAGCTTCTCCAAAAGGAGAAGCTCATCGAGGCCCAGAGACAGGCGGTTCTCCGTGAAGTCCAACTATGAGTTCATCGCCGCCGCGTACGGCGCGACGGCGGTCATCCTGGGTCTCTACTGGTGGCGGATGAGGGCCCGGCTCTCGCGTCTCGACGGGGAGTTGAAGCGACTTCGCGAGATGAAGGGCGGCAAGGGACAAGACGCCGATGAATAGGCTCAAGCGCACGCGCCGGCGGTGGGCGCTGGCTGGGAGCGTGCTCCTGATCGTGGCGGCGGTCGCGTACCTGGCGGCCGGGTCGTTCCAGGCCAACCTCGTCTACTTCCACACGCCGACCGAGATCCTCCAGAAGGAACCGCGCGACAGCGGGCCGAAGATCCGCGTCGGCGGGATGGTGGAGGAAGGTTCGCTCCGCCGGTCGGTCGAGGGACAGAAGATGAAGCTCGATTTCGTCGTGATGGACGGCCGGACCCACATTCCGGTCCATTACGAAGGGATCCCGCCCGACCTTTTCAAGGAAAAGCAGGGCGCCGTCGTGGAGGGATGGTGGACGAAGGAGAAGGTCTTCAAGGCCGACGTCATCATGGCCAAGCACGACGAGAACTACATGCCGATCAAGATGGAGGGGTCGGCCGACGACGCCCGCGCCAAGGCCGGAAAGACGGTGAAAGAGAGCCGGTGAATCGGTGAATGGGTGAAATGGAGAACGGTGAATAGGTGAATGGGTGAATCGGTGAATCGGTGAATAGGTGAAAAGGTGAATAGGTGAGTCGGTGAATCGGGAAAACTCTTCCCCTTTGTAAGGGGAGGTTGGGCGGGGTAGATCGTAGGGGCTTGGCGTGCCATGCCTCACGCGGAAAGGGAGACGAGATTGTTTCTTGAAATCGGTCATTTCGCGGCGATTTTGGCGCTCGCTTTCGCCTTCGTCGGCACGGCCTCGGCATTCGCGGGCGGGCCGAGGAATCCCGCCTGGGTGCGCGCGGGGTCTCGCGCCGTTTGGGCCGTCTGCGCTCTTCTCACGCTCTCCATCGCGTCGCTCGTCTACGCTTTTCTGACGAACGACTTCTCGGTCAAGTACGTCGCCGCGAACTCCAACCGGATCCTTCCCACTTTCTACAAGATCGCCGCCGTGTGGGGAGGCCACGAAGGGTCGCTCCTCTTCTGGGTCTGGCTCATGTCCGTCTTCGCGGCGGCCGCCGTGGCGCGGCATTGGCGCACGCATTCGGTCTCGATGCCGTTTCTCATCGGCGTTCAGTCGGCCGTGATGACCGGGTTCCTGGTTCTGGTTCTGTTCCTTTCGAGTCCGTTCGAGCGCCTGATCCCCGCGCCGGCCGACGGCGTCGACCTGAACCCGCTCCTGCAAGACCCCGGCATGGTCCTGCACCCGCCGTTCCTCTATCTGGGATACGTCGGGTTCTCCGTTCCCTTCGCCTTCGCCATGGCGGCCCTCTTCTCGGGCCGGGCGGGGGACGAGTGGGTCCTGGCCACGCGCCGCTGGACGATCCTCGCGTGGTTCTTTCTGTCGGTCGGGATCTTCTTCGGCGCCCGGTGGGCCTACTACGAGCTGGGCTGGGGCGGGTACTGGGCCTGGGATCCCGTCGAGAACGCCTCGCTCATGCCGTGGCTCGCGGGGACGGCCTTCCTCCACTCGACGATGATCCAGGAGAAGCGCAACCTGTTTCGTATCTGGAACGTCGCGCTCGTGATCCTCACGTTCGCCTTGTCCATCCTGGGCACCTTCCTCGTCCGCTCCGGAATCGTTTCGAGCGTCCACGCATTCGCGAACGATCCCGGCCGGGGCCTGACGATCCTCATCCTCCTGGCGGTCCTTCTGGTCGCATCGTTCGGGACGCTCATCTTCCGGGCGGAACGGCTGAGGGCCGACGTTTCGCTCGACTCGATCGTCTCGCGCGAGTCCGCATTCCTCTTCAACAACGTCTTCTTCCTGACGGCGACGTTCACCGTTCTCGTCGGGACGCTCTATCCGCTCGCCGCGGAGGCGATCATGGGGACGAAGGTGAGCGTGGGCGCGCCCTATTACAACAAGGTGTTCGTCCCGCTCATGCTCGGCATGCTCGTTCTCATGGGGGTCGGCCCGCTCATCGCGTGGCGGCGGGCGAGCATCTCTAATTTGAAGAGAAATTTCCTGGCGCCGGCCCTGGCGGGGATTGGCGCGGGCGCGGGTGCGGCGGCGGTCGGGATGCGAGAGATCTATCCTCTGATGGCGGTGGTCATCATGGTATTCGTTCTCGGAACGATCGCGAGCGACGCGTACAAGAGCGCCCGGTCGCGCGCGCGTCGCGACGGCGTCTCGCTGGCGGGCGGTCTGGCCCGCATCGTCCGTCGGAACAAGCGGCGGTACGGGGGGATGGTGATCCACGTGGGCGTCCTCCTGATGGTCCTCGGGATGGCGGGGTCCGGGAATTACCAGACCGAGAAGAGCCTCGTGATGAAGCCGGGAGATTCATTCACGATCGCCGGGTACGCGATCTCGTTCAAGGAGATCCGGGAAACGCGCGGGCCGAACTGGATGGCGATCGAAGGCGTGTTCGAGGCGCGAAACGACGGGACGCTCATCGCCGAGCTCCGGCCCCAGCGCCGCGTCTATTCGCGGGGAGGCATGCCGATGACCGAGGCCGCGATCCACAGTACCCTGACGCGCGATCTCTACGTCGTGATCGGCGACGAAGTGCCGGGGCAGGGGATCGCGGTGAAAGCCTACGTGAATCCGCTGGTCCAGTGGATCTGGGCGGGCGGCGGAGTCATGGCGCTGGGGACGGTCATCGTCATGTTCCAGCGGCGACGGTATCCGGTGAAGGAGGCCGCGTGAGGCCGTGGCAGGTCGTGACGGGCTTGGGAGTGGCCGCGCTTCTGGTCCTCTTTGCTTTCGGCTTGCGAGGGGACCCGCGGTTCATTCCTTCTCCGCTGGTCGGAAAGACGGCCCCCGCGTTCGAGACCGGGACGTTCGACGGGAAGACGGTCCGGCTGGGAGATCTCAAGGGGAAGGTGGTCCTGGTCAACTTCTGGGCGACGTGGTGCCAGGAATGCCGCGTGGAGCATCCGATGCTGGAGAAGATCGCCGCCGACTACGGCGGGAGGCCCGATTTCGCCATGATGGGGATCCTTTATCAGGATAAGGTCGAAAAGGCCCGTCTCTACCTTCAGGAGACCGGCGGGGCCCGCTACCCGCAACTGCTCGACATGCAGGGGCGGATCGGGATCGATTACGGCGTCTACGGCGTTCCCGAGACGTTCGTGATCGACCGCGCGGGCGTCATCCGCCACAAGCAGGCGGGCGCCGTGACGCCGGAATTCGTGGCGAAAGTCCTGGAGCCGGTGCTGAAGGAAGCGGGGAAACGGTGAGTCGGTGAATGGGTGAATCGGTGAATCGGGGGGAAACCCCCTCCCCTTTGTAAGGGGAGGTTGGGTGGGGTAGAACGGGTTGGAAGGGGAATCATGAGTCGGACAAGCCTGATTGTGATTGCAATTCTCTTGGGCGGTTCGCTTGCCTTTGCCGCGACCGTGGATGAAGATCCGACGGAGGCAAAGGTGCGCGAGATCGCCAAGGAGCTTCGCTGCGCCGTCTGCCAGAACGAGTCCGTGTACGATTCCCGCTCCGATCTCGCCGTGCAGATGAAGGAACTGATCCGGGACAAGCTGAAGGCGGGGGAATCGCCGGAGTCGATCCGGAAATACTTCGTCTCCCGCTATGGAGACTACATTCTCCTGGAGCCCCGCCGCCAGGGGCTCAACTGGCTGATCTGGGCAGGACCGGGAGCGGCGTTTCTGGCTGGAAGCGGCGTCCTGGTCGTTTATCTTCGCCGGCGCGTGAGAAGAGACAGGCCGGCGGCGGGAGCGCCGGTCGACGCGAAGCTGAAGAAACGCCTGGAGCAGGAGATGGAAAAGCTTCCCGATGAGGACGTTCCATGATCGCCGCGATCCTGGTCATGGCGCTTCTATTTGTCACGGGGGCCGTTTTCGTCTTCTGGACGCTGTTGACCGGGAAGACGGGTCCCCTGCCCGTCGGCGTGGAGGGCGGAGAGGAAATCGCCGTCTCGGACGCGAAACGGGCGAAGGCGGAAGCCCTGCGGAACCTCAAGGACCTCGAAGAACAGTACGCGGACGGCCGGATCAGCGAGAACGAATATGGAGAGCTCAGGCCGGTCTACGAAGGGAGGGCGGTGGAAGCGCTCGCTGCCTTCGAGAAGTTCGGACGAAGCGCGCGAACACCGGAGCCGTCTCCGCCACGGGATTTTGCCGGACTCGTTCCGATCAACAGGATGGCAGGGTTCATGGGCATCGTCCTAGCCGGCGTCCTCGCGGCGGGCGCGTACGGGTTCCTGGGCCAGTGGAGGGCGGCGGCGAAACCGGAGGCGGGTCATCCTCCGGCCGCGAGCGGGGAACTCGACGTGGCGGGGATGGTCGCCCGGCTCGAGTCCAGGCTTGCGGCCAATCCGAACGACGCAGGCGGGCAGTTGATGCTCGCCCGCTCGTACATCGCGCTGGGGCGGTTGGATGACGCTCTCGAACGGTACAGAAAGGTCCTTTCCGTCGATTCGCGGAACGAAGAGGCTCACCTGGGCGTGGCCACGCTCATGCTCCAGGCCGGGCACCTCGACAAGTCGGCGAAGTCGCTCGAAGAGGCGCTCAAGACGAATCCCGCGAGCGGTCCGGCCCGCTGGATGAAGGGTCTCGTCTTCGCGAAGCAGGGACGGTTCGACGAGGCGGAACGGGCCTGGCGCGGCTTGCTGAAGGAAGTTCCGCCCGACAGCCGCGAAGCGGGCATGATCCGCGAGTCCCTCGTTGAGCTCGAAAAGGCCCGCAAGGCCGGAGCGCCGGCCGCTCCGTAGGAGTCAGGCCCTTCTCATTCCCCGACCCCCGGATTCTCGGCCTCCAAGCGTTCCGTCCTGGCGGCGTCCAGGAGAGCCTTATCGCAGGCCGCGAAGGTCAGATTCTCCCCGGTCGCGCGCTTCAGCCACAGCGCCGATGAAAGATGGACGCTGTCGGCGCCCTTGAGGGAGTACTTCCTGATCAGGTCCTTGGTGGATCTGTAGAATGCCTCTTGAAAATCGATGACGATGAAATTGTCCCATTCGGTCTCGAAGTTGGCGACGATCCGGTTCAGCCAATCCTCGGAGTACGCGCCTTCCCTCC
The DNA here is from genome assembly GCA_016195465.1 of Nitrospirota bacterium. GTDB lineage: Bacteria > Nitrospirota > RBG-16-64-22 > RBG-16-64-22 > RBG-16-64-22 > RBG-16-64-22. Next base: position 3,931 of record JACPZO010000058.1, on the reverse strand, counting down.
AGCGCCTGTGGAACGCCGACAGCATTTCAGGGTAGGTAAGCCGGGACGTGGCGGCGGAATCGGCGTCCGCCAGAAGTGAATCCACCCGGATGCTTCCTTTTTCCTTCACGTACCTTTTGACCAAAGCGCTTGTGTCGAAATAGATCACCGTCTCTCCTCGATCACCGTTTGAGACATTGGTTTTCCCTTGATTTCGGGCCTGGCGATCTTCGAAAAGACGCCGCGGCGGACGGGGAGTCTGATCTTTCCGTCCCGGGCCAGCACGGCGAGTTTTTCGTCTGGGCCGGCATCTTTCTCTGGCTGGTCGAGGTTGTGCAGGATTGCCACCGGTGTCCCCCTGTCCGTCACGATGACACGGTCTCCCTGCTTGGCGAGGTTGAGATAGTAGGAAAGGTTGTCCTTGAGGTCCTTGACTCCAACAAGCCGCATGTCGCGTCCTCCTTGTGGCTATTATAGCCACCAAGCAAAAGAAGTCAACCTGACGACTGCGGCGCGGCCGCGCTCATGCTCCAGGCCGGGCACCTCGATCAGGAAGCTTACTTCCACATCCTGGAATCGAAGACGAACGGTTCGGGGTCGAAGATTCTGATCTTGGGGAATTGGGGATGATTGGGATTGAGCACAAGGTTCCTTTCAACCGGGACGATCGCGGACGGGACCCTGAGGACTGCCGCGTTGCGGATGAGCCGGGTCCCCAACTCCTGGGTGGATGAAGGCGGCGGCTCCTGCCGCCAATCGTTCGGAAGCCGGTCCGGATCGAGGGTGCGAACGTCAATCCCGCCGGGGACGCGGATCTCGAAGGAAACGAACGAAAGGCGCGGAGTGCGCGATCGAAAATGCGCGGCGACTTCGAGGGCCGCGAGCGAGAGGGCTTCCGCGGCATAGACGACGGGAACGCCGCGCTGGTTCCATCGCCCGGGATAATCGCGCGCGCCGATTCCGCTGAAGGCGGCGTCCACGGCGGAATCGAGGACGATCCGCCAGGCCGTGATCAGGCGAGCACTCCGTGCTTGAGCCGTCCGAGGAGGTCTTCAACCTCCCTCGCTCCCATTTCCGTCCTCAGGAGGTGGAGGGGGACCCTCTCTCCGAGGCCGAACTGCGGTTCCTTCAGCCACGCCGCCGCTTCTTGAGGGGTCTTGAAAATCTCGATCGCCATGGCGCTGATCCGGGCGAGGCGGAACAGCCGGTCGCTGATGATGAGATTCAGGCGGTTTCCGGCTCCGCGCTTGCGCGTGAGGGTCCGCTCGCTGATGCCGAGGGTATGGGCGAACTCCCGATCGGTGAGACGCAGGGCTTCCTTGAGATGAACGAGGGACTTCCAGGGGATTCCACGTTCGACGATTTCTATTTGTCTTCGGGGCGCGGGGATCGCGCCCAGGGTTTTCTTTCCGCCGAAGAGGCGGGCGATCGTTTCGACAGACGTGGCAGCCATGCCGTCCGCCCCCGTGAATGGAAACTTGGCTTAAAGATACACGACATTTGTCCTGTTGGCAAGAACGAACCTGAACGGGATCCGCGTCTCAGATGTTGTACGGAACGAGAACATAGGGATGGCGGTCCGGCGGGAAGTCCTTGGTATTGCGCGTGACGAGACGCAGGCGGTTCCTCAGGGCTAGAGCGGCTTGTAAGGCGTCGGGGAGTCGAAAGCGATATCGCCGCCGAAGTTGAGCCGCGACGTCGGCGGTTTCCTTCTCGATCGGGAGGGTGGGATAGCAATCGAGAAGTCCCTGAGCCGCAATGGCTCCGGCCTCGTCGAATCCGGCGAGGACTTCGGCCCGCGTGATGACCGAAATCGCGGCCTGGCCCTGGGTGGCGGCCAGGTAGGCGGTCGCGCGCTCGATCCCGTTGAAGTGATCGATGAGGATCATTGAGTCGAGGAGGAGTGTCACGGGGTCTTGTCCCACTCGACGCGCAACGCACGCTGGTAGGCGAGGCCGTCCTCGCCCTTCCAGATGCCGGTGGTTTCTCTAAGAATTTGCTTGAAGTCGGGGGCCGTAACCTCCCGCTCTTTGCGAAGCCGGCGGACGGCCTCGCGAACGATCTGGGTCATGGGGACATGGCGTTCTTTTGCTTCGTTGTCGAGCCACGCCTTGTCTTCGGGATCAAGGCTGATCACTGTTCTCGTCATCTGGTTTAGCCTCCTTGGAGCTACGATATCATATTATTTAATTGATATCACGAGTAGATTTCCCGAGCAAGCGCAGATCGATCCGAATCTCGCCTCAGTAATCTGGAAAAACCGGAAAAAACGCTAAAGTCCGAGCAAGAACCTGCCGAAAAGCGAGAAGACGTGCCGGGCCGATTTCGGGTCCTCGGCCCTAATCTATTGAGATTCCATGGAAAAGGTCCCTTTGCCCCAAGGGAATTCCATCGATTGTGCCTACCCAACCCTCCGAGAAACGGGGGAAGGGGAGCGGATGAGGCCGGTCCGGTTCCCATGGATATCGGCGGCTGTCGGGATCGCCGCGTTTGTCGCCGCCATTCTCGTCCTGGGTTTGCCCGGGCGGATTCGGCAGGGCGAGAGTGGGCAAGCGGCCATCCAGATGCTGGACGCGATGAGGCGGCCGTTTCTCGCCATCAAGGAAGCCGAGACCAGCCTGATCAGGACCGGAGACGTCCGGTCGGCCGGCCGCGAGTTGGACGAGGCCGCCGACTCGGCAAGCGTTCTTCTCGCGCGCTACCGCCGGCTCGCCCAGTACAACCCGGAGTTGACCCAGCGCGTCGCGGAACTCTCCGAAACGTACGCCGTATGGCTCGCCTTCGAACGCAGGTTATTCGAAGTCTATTCGGGCTCCCCGCGAGCGGGCTCTTTGCCGAAGGATCGCGGCGGAGGCGCGCTCTTCGTTGACGAGAGGGCCGAGGCGGCCGAGGCCGCCGGCGGATTCCTCGCCACGATGAACCGGCTGGGGGACGGGGAGGAGCCGATCCACCGGGACATCGACGGCGGACGGTCGGCGGGCCACATCCTTCTGTCTTTGTCGGCCTTCCTGCTTCTCTACACATTCGGCCTGATCGTCCTGTTCCAGCAATGGCGCTCCCGTCGGCTATGGCGCTCACGCGGCGACCTCGAGAGGCGCGTTGCGGACGCGGACAGGCTTTTTCGAACGATCGTGGAAACCGAGCCGGATTGCGTGAAGCTCTTGGCTTCCGACGGAACCGTCCTAGAGATGAACGCCGCCGGCCTGGCCATGGTCGAGGCGGATTCTCGCGAGCGGGTGATCGGGCGCCCGGTCTACGATCTCATCGCGCCGGAACACCGGCAGGATTATCGAGAGCACCTGCAAAGGGTCTGTCAGGGAGGGGACGAGACACTCGAATTCGAGGTCGTCGGGCTGAGGGGATCAAGGCGGTGGATGAGGTCGCGCGCCGTTTGCCTGACAGCCGGCGCCTGGACGGAGGGCGTTTACTTGGCGGTCACGCGGGACGTCACGCCGGAGCGCGCAGCGGAAGCGGCTCTGCGGGAGAGCGAGGAAAACTTCCGGGCCCTGGCCGACAACGCGAACGACAGCATCGTGATCGCGGTCGAGCCCGAACGGCACGTCTACGCGAATCGTCCCGCGGCGGAGATGATCGGATACACCGTGGAGGAACTGCTGGCCAAGACGCCCCGCGACATCCTCCATCCGGACGAGTACCCGAAACTCGCCGAGCGGCTCCGGAAGAGGCTCGCGGGAGAAAACGTGCCCACTCGGTACGAAACGGTCATCCGCCACAAGGACGGCCGGCTCGTGCCCGTCGAGGTGACGGCCGCCCGGACCACATGGCGGGGCCGGCCCGCGAGCATCGGCGTCACGCGCGACATGACGGAGCGGAAGCAGGCGGAAGAAGAGCGGGCGGCGCTCTACCAGCAGAACCGGGCGATGGTCCGGCGTCTGCTGGAAATGCAGGAGGAGGAACGGAAGACACTCGCCCAGGAGATCCACGACGATCT